>JARFPW010000005.1 GCA_029288095.1 Gemmatimonadota bacterium | reverse complement strand
GGTCGTCAACGGTCGCCCTCACGGACCGTGGAAACGCACCACGGTGTGCCAGCTTCACATGCGGGAGTACCGGGACGGTGACGATATCTGGATCGAGCCCTGGCGGGCCAGCGGGTTCCCCGTCATTCGGGATCTCGTGGTGGACCGGACGTCGATGGATCGCATCGTGGCGGCCGGCGGTTTCATCTCGGCACGCACCGGGAGCGCTCCGGATGCGAACGCGATTCCCGTTCCGAAAGTGAACGCGGACCGCGCCATGGATGCCGCCACCTGCATCGGTTGCGGCGCCTGCGTGGCCGCCTGCCCCAACGCCTCGGCGATGCTGTTTACCTCCGCGAAGGTCGCGCATTTGAACCTGCTCCCGCAGGGACGGCCGGAGAAGACGAAACGTGTTCTCGACATGGTCCTGCAGATGGAGGCGGAGAACTTCGGCTCCTGCACGAACCATGGCGCGTGCGAGACCGCTTGTCCGAAGGAAATCAGCGTGGACTTCATCGCGCTCCTGAATCGCGACTACCTGGCTGCCGCGGTGGGACGGTCCGGCTGAAGCTTCGCGATTTCGGCGACCGCCATGTCGCGCAGAATCAGGACCTGTGGGACGAGATGCTGGGCCACGGGTTGCTGCAGCAGATGCGGGACGGGACGATCGACGACGAGACCTTCGTGCGCTGGATGCGGCAGGACTACCTGTTCGTCCAATCGGCGATTCCGTTTCTCGCTTCGTTGATTCCACGAGGTCCAGCCAGCCACTGGCAACCACTCGCGCGAGCGATCGGGGCGCTCGAGAGGGAAGTGCGGCTGTTCGAGGACCAGGCCCGGGATCTCGGGATCGAGTTGAGGGACTCGAAGCCCTCGCGCACGGTCCACGCCTTCAACCAGTTCCTGCTTGAGACGGCACAGCAATCCTCGTACGAAGAGGCCTACGCCGGCTTGTACGCGGCGCACCGGGCGACGCACGAATCGTTCAAGTTCGTGAAGTCCGGCCTGTCGCCGGATTCACCGGTCAAGCCGTTCGTGAAGAACTGGGCGGGGCGTGAATTCGGTTTCTACCTCGGATATCTCGGACGCGAGCTCGAGCGACTGGCAAGCGAGGCGGCGCCCGACACGCTCAGCGGAATGGCAGCCACGTTCGAGCGGGTCATCAGATACGAAATTGCGTTCTTCGAGGCGGCACTGTCGGGAGAGGAGTGGCCGAGCGCGCGGGAATCCGGTACCGGCTAGGAGCCTACGTCTGGTTCGGGGACCCGGCGCGCCCTCTTCGGCTGCGCGATGAGGATCTGAGTCCAGTAGCCGGCGGTTTCACCGAGAGCCTGGTGGGTGTACGTACAGCTCTCGAGATTGCGACGGTGCGGCCGGCTGTCCAGCCACAATTCCAGCACCGATGCCGGTCCGGCCTGCGTCAACGCGATGTTCTCCGCCACGCTTCCCCACGCCTCGATGCCCGCGTCTTCCAGCTCGTGAATGAACGTCCGGCCGTCAGGTGTCTCATGGTCGAAGTAGTTCCGCCGATACATGTCGGCGGATCGGCTCCGCGCGATGACCGAGGCTTCCGCATGCCACTCGAAAGCCTTGCACCCGATCCGCTCACGATGCTGGTTGATCATGCGATGCAGACGTCCCACTTCTCCACTCTGCCCGTACGACGGCGCGCCGGTACTCAGCAGCAGACCAACCAGAATTCCTGTGATGCGTCGCAAGAGCGGCCCTCCCGACCTTATGTTTGGTTAGGGAACTGAACCCCGGGAAGCGTTCCGGGATCCATCCACACCAGGGAGACCGCATGATTCGTCGGTTCATTGCCGCGCCGCTGGTCACGGTAAGCCTCATCGGCGCGATGCCGGCCCAGGCTCAACAGACCGGCGAGCCGCTGGCCCCGGGAGCCGAAGCCCCGGACTTCGCAATCACCGGGTCGACCCGATACGGTGTGTTGCAGGATCCGATCCACCTCAGCGACTTCCGCGGCAAGACAGTGGTCCTCGCCTTCTTCTTCAGGGCCCGGACCCCCGGGTGAACGATCCAAATGGAAGCGTACCGTGATCAGTACGCACAGTTGTTTCGCGGGGGCCGCGACATCGTTCTGCTGGCCATAAGCACCGACCCGCCGGAAGCGCTCCGCAGTTGGGCCGAAGACGCGGACTTCCCGTTCCTGTTCGGCAGCGACCCGGGTTCGGAGGTCGGAAAGATGTACGGGGCGTGGCGCGAAACCCGTCGAGGCGTGATCGACAACCGCACGGTGTTCGTGATCGATTCGGACGGTGTGATTCGCTGGGTCGCCGCGCCGTTTCGCGAGATCGACCCGTCTGCGTACGTCGAATTGGGAACGGCGATCGACCGGATCGCTTCGCCTCAGGAGTCTTCGCTGGACTGAGGGGCGCCTACGATGCGGCGGAGCGCTCCGAGCACGTCCTGTTCCGTGTCGGCGCCCGTGTAAGCGACACGGCCCTGGGCGTCGAGGATGACGATGTAGGATGTCACGGGGGCCATGAACCTGCGCACGGCCTCGCCCTCGGAGTCCCACAGCATAGGGAAGGGCAACGGGTGCTTGTCCAGGTGTCGGCGGACTCGCCGCGGCGACTGACCGACCGCCACTGCGATGCCATAGAACGATACGCGGTCACCGAACTCCTCGTGAGCCGCGATCATTATCGGGTGGAGCGCTCGACACTTGGCGCACCATGTGGCCCAGAACTCCAGAAGCACCGGACGACTCCCGATGGGCAGGTCCACCAGGCCTCCATCCACCGCTTCGAGTGCCAGCGGTGCCGGGCGGCTGCCCAGCTCGATTCCCATGCGGGTTTGGGCGTGGATCGACTGGGCCGTAGAGGCCAACAGCAGGCAGACGGCCACGAGCAACTTTCCGCGCATCTGATCCGGTCCCTTGTTTGCTACCAGACCAACCAGGCCTGATAGACGTAGTATGCCGCCATGGCGAGTAGCAGGATCCCACCCGCCCGTTTTATCCACAGTGTCCAGGGTCCCGGCGCCGGCAGCCGGCTTGCCAGGCCAGCTGACAGGCCGACGACTACCAGCAGCGTGGTCATACCCAACGAGAATACGAACAGGTATACGAAGCCGAGTGTTCCGCTCCCCGTGGTGGATACCCAGGTCAATACGGCCGCAAAGGCCGGCGCGCCACACGGGGCGGCGACCAGACCCGACGTGGCGCCCAGCAGGAACACCGCCGGTACCGAGCCGCCCTTCAACCCGGCGACGCGGTCCAGCAGGCGCCGCGGCATCGGCACCGGGATGACGTCGAGCAAAGCGAGTCCGAAGACAGTGAGCAGCCCGGCGATCAGGCCCCGGGCCCACCAGCTGGCGGCCAGGGTCCCGAACAGCTGGCCAGACAGCCCCGCGAGCAACCCGGCGGTCGCGTACAGGGTGGCCAACCCGGTGACGTAGGCGGCAGTCAGGGCGGCGACCCGTCCCCGGCGGGCCCCCGGTCCCGCGCTCCCGCCGATGATACCCGCGGTGATGGGGATCATCGGATAAACACAGGGCGTGAGGCTGGTCAGGACTCCAGCGGCGAACAGCAGGACGATAGCGAGGAGCGGATCGTGCTGAAGTGCCGTGCCGAGCGAATCGAAGTCGAACATCAGGCCGCCGGACAGGCCCGCCAGTACCGCCACCCCAGCGTCAGGGCTCGAACCAGCATCAGGGTAACCATGCCCCACCATACTCCGATCAATCCCCACCCCATAGGCAGGACCAGCAGAAGAACGATTCCGGCGGCCGTGCCGGAGAGGAGCATCTGCGCCGCCAGGAACCGGAAGTCCTCCGCGCCGAGAAACACCCCGTCCCACACGAACACGACTGCGTTGAGTGGCTGCATGAACACGATGAAAGGGTACACGAGGAGGATGGCGGCCACCACTTCAATATCCGGCGTGAACAGGCTGGGCAACACGGGCGCCAGGGCGAGAAACAGGGCCGCGAGACCGACGCCGATCCGCAGGCCCCACACGAGCAGCCGATCCGCGGCTGCACGCGCGGACGCCGGGTCGCCCGCTCCCCGGTATCGAGCTACCAGCGCCTGCCCGGCCACGGCCAGAGCGTCCACTACGAGCGCGAGGAACAACCAGATTTCGGTCGCGACGAGGTGCGCCGCGACCTCAACGGTGCCGACGCGGGTCGCCACCGCCGTGGCGAGGGTCATCGTCCCGATCAGCGCGAACGTGCGCAGGGCGAGCACGCCTCCGATTCGCAGGAACGGTATCAACTCAGACAGGCGTGGGATCACCAGTTCGATACCGAGATCTCTTCGGCGACGGCGGAGCAGCAGGTCGAGAAACCACAGGGCGCCCGTCCATTGCGCGACCACGGTGGCGATCGCGGCGCCCTCGATACCTAGTCCGAGTCCGAAGATCAGCAGCGGATCCAGGACCAGGTTCACCAGGTTGAGCCCGAGAGTGACGACGAGCGGCGTGCGCGTGTCCAGATAGCCGCGGAAGATGCCATGTCCCGCCGTGACGACCAGGACCGCCGGGGCCGCCAACGCGCGAATCCTCAGATAGCCGAGGGCGGGATCGACAAGCTCTCCCGTCGCTCCCATCACATCGACGATCGGTCGCGCGAGGGTCAGCAGGACTAGCGTCGCCAGCGGGCCCGCCAGGGCAGCCACACTCAGAGCCTGGATGACGGTCCGCCCAGCCGCCCGATGATCGCCCCTGCCGCCGGCCCGAGCCACCAGCGGAGTAGTTCCGTACTCGAGCACGTTGAACAGAACGAAAGCCAGCGAGAACACGGCCACGTTCACCCCGAGGGCGGCCAGCGGGACCACGCCCAGGCGCCCGACGAAGATCGTGTCCACGATCGACACGAGCGGATCCGCCGCCAGAGCTCCCAGCGCGGGCAGTCCGAGTCGCATGATGTCGCGATCGTGGTCGCGGAGGGTCGGCGACGGCATCGGTCCAGTCTCTAAGGAGTGTCGTGGCTTCTGGTGAGCGGCCGAAACATGCGTGGTCGTGAACACCTCCGAAAGCGCATGGCGAAATGCGCCGACAGTCTCGCAAACGCCACACTGCCGCCCCCTCGGAGGCGAGTCAATGCCGGCGCTGCGCATTCGGCAGCCAGGCCGTAACCAGCATGGTGCGATGCTCGTAAAATGTTACTATACAACACGATAATGATTACGCGGCGACGAGACGAGTCGACCGCGGTGCGCGATCGGTTCGCCTCTTGCCACAGTGGAGCGGCAGGTAGGACGGTTAGATGCTCCGGGCGCACACCGGACCACAACAACCTGATAAGCCGGGGAGTGCCTCGGAGCGTCTGTCCGCCTGTCTTCCCCACCGCCGAGCCCCCGAACTTCCCTCTGGAACCCGGCTGTCGCTATTCTCCGTCGCTGACTTTCGACCGACGCGTAGTGCCCTGTCTTATGCACGGAGGCGATAGGCGATGAAGCTCACCCCCGACCTGTTTCAGTTTTTTTCGGATCTCGAGGCTAACAACGACCGCGAGTGGTTCAAAGCGAACCAGGCCAGGTATGAGGAGTCCGTGCGCGAGCCCCTGCTTGCGTTCATCCAGGCCTTCGAGGAGCCACTGGCGGCGATCAGTCCATCCATGCTAGCAGTGGCCAAGAAGTCAGGCGGATCGCTGTTTCGCATTCACCGGGACACGCGGTTTTCGAAAGACAAGAGTCCGTACAAGACGGCGGCCGGTGTTCAGTTTCGACACGAAGCCGGCAAGGACGCGCACGCGCCCTGTTTCTACCTCCACCTGGCACCGGGCGACGTGTTCGTGGGAGCCGGCATTTGGCATCCTGACGGCCCCGCGCTGACCGCGATTCGGTCCCGAATCGACGAGGCTCCCAAGGACTGGACCAAGGCCCGCGACGCAGTATTCGCCGCCGGCTGGGAGCTGGAAGGAGACACGCTCAAGCGGCATCCGCGCGGCTTCGACGCCGACCATCCGCTGGTAGAAGACCTCAAGCGGAAGGATTTCATCGCTGTCAGACGCCTGACGCAGAAGGACGTGCTCGGTCGAGGATTCGTCGAACGCTTCGAAGCGCACTGCCGGGAGCAGGTCCCGTTGATGCGGTTTCTCACTGACGCCCTGGGTCTGCCTTTCTAGTGGGAGATTCACCGGGCTGGGATGTGCACGTCGCGGATAACCTGGACGGCAGGGAGCGCTACGACCTGCTCACTTCACTCGTCGTGCCGCGTCCGATCGGCTGGTTGGGCACGCGGTCGCCGGAAGGAGCCGACAACCTGGCGCCGTTCAGCTATTTCGCCGCACTGGCATCGTCGCCGATGCTTGTCGGCGTGTCGATCGGCCACCGGGCTTCGGGTCCCAAAGACTCGTTGACCAACATTCGCGGCACCGGATGCTTCACGGTCAACGTGGTCGACGAGTCACACGTCGTGGCGGTCAATGCATCCTCGGCGGACGTAGCACCCGACGTCGACGAGTTCCGGGAGACGGGCCTGGAGAAGCAGGAAGCGACCGCGGTCCGCGCCCCGTCAGTGAAGTCCGCCGCCGCCGTGCTGGAGTGCGAGTTGTTCAGGGAAGTGGATCTCGGTGACGCGCCCAACACTCTGGTCGTCGGACGCGTCCTGGCCGTGCGGGTGCGCAGGGACGTGAAACGCCGCGCCGGCTCGCTGGCGATCGACACTGCGTCCCTGCGGCCGGTCGGTCGTCTGTGGGGAGTCGATTACAGCACGGTGGGGGAAATTCTGACTATTCCGAGGCCGCGGGCCTAGCCTCGGATCGTGTCGCGTATCCGGAACGACTCCAGGATGTGGCGATTCACCTCGTGCAGATCTCCGTTGCTGCGGAATTCAAGCGCCAGGAGACGGTCGCGGAAGGGAATCACGTAGGACTTCATCCGGGAGCAGAAGAGGCCGTCGCAGTGCAGATACTCGTACAGCTGTCCTTCCCGGCCGGCCAGCATCGCGGGCCCCACCGGATCCTCGTCGAACCAAAGTCCCCGGTCTCCCGAGGCGGCCTCGGTCGTCCAGTAAACCTTTACCGGAACCCCTCGCTCGGCCCGGAAGAGAACTGCATGCCCGCCCGACTCCACATCCGCCCGGTAGTCGTCGGGAACTTCCAGCTCGAATCCTACCTCGGCGCTCCGGAACGAGGTCCAGTCAAATGTCCCCTGGGTGGGGGCCGGCGGGTCGGGCATCGTGCAGGCGGCCCCTAGAAGAACGGCCAGGACGGAGAACTTCGGCATTCGACTTCTCATCGACGTGCAGTGCTGATGATCGATTCCAGATGATCCAGGTAGCGCGTGAGCTCTCGCCGTCCTAGGTCGGTCAGTGCGTACTC
>JARFPW010000341.1 GCA_029288095.1 Gemmatimonadota bacterium | reverse complement strand
TCCTCATACAGCGCCCCGAGTACGGCGGCGGCGAATTGTGGTTCGACGACGTCCTTGTGAGGAAGGACGGCCTGTTCGTGTTACCGGAGCTCGAGGGACTCAACCCCGACAGGTTGCTCGCAGGCTGACCGCCGACCACCGAGGGTACCAGATGTCCAAGGGCGTCCAACTTCCGACCGCGCTGGATCCCGCCGACAGGCTCAAGGGTCTGCGGGTCATGGTCGGCAACACGCCGCTTCTGGCCATCTCGCTGCAATACTCCGGCGCGTATCTGACGATCTACGTAAAGGCGGAGAACCTAAACCTCACCGGCAGCATCAAAGATCGGATGGCGCTTCACATCGTGCGCCGCGGGTACGAGTCCGGGCGACTCCAACCGGGCGGACGGATCATCGAGGCCACCAGCGGCAACACCGGAATTTCCTTCGCCGCGATCGGCCGTGCGATGGGGCATCCGGTCACGATCTTCATGCCCGACTGGATGAGCGGCGAGCGCAAGGCGCTGATCCGCAGCTTCGGGGCCGACATTCGGCTCGTATCGCCGGAAGAGGGCGGGTTCGTCGGGAGCATCCAGTTGGCGGAGGAGTTCGCCGGCGAAACGCCCGGTTCGTTCCTGCCGCGGCAGTTCGCCAATGAGGACAACGTCGAAGCGCATGAGCTGACGACGGGTCCGGAGCTGCGTTCCCAATTGGCCCACAGTCTCGCGCCGCCCGACGCTTTCGTTGCCGGAGTGGGAACCGGAGGCACGATCATGGGGGTCGGGAAGTGTCTGCGCGCCGGAGGATCCGTCCGCCTGCATCCCGTGGAACCGGAGAACTCGCCCACCCTGAGCACCGGCACTCGGGTCGGTCACCATCGCATCCAGGGAATATCCGACGAGTTCATTCCGCCGATCGTGCACCTGGAGGATCTGGACGAGGTGATCGCCGTGGATGACGGTGACGCGATCTGCATGGCGCAAAAGCTGGCGTCCACGCTGGGGCTCGGAGTAGGCATATCGTCCGGGGCCAACCTGCTCGCCGCTCTCAAAGTGCAGGAGGCGATGGGCAACGACGCGATCGTGGCCACCGTATTCCCGGACAGCAACAAGAAGTACCTGAGCACGGACCTGCTGAACTATGAGCCGGAACAGGCCGACCACCTGACGCCGCACGTGACCCTGACCGGATTCCGGGCGATGGGCCGGGTGTGTGACGTGTGCTTCGACGCCGAGGATCCGATGAGCCTGCCCGTGCCGCCGTCACGGACCCGCGATACGGACGCGAACCGATGAGCAGATATCGCCGCGGCTCCGCTGTCCTGCTGCTGCTGGCGGTGGTCCTCGGCGGTTGCGCGACGCTTCAGCAACTGGCGGCCCTGAGAAGCGTATCCTTCGCGATTGACAGCATCGTGGGAGGAAAACTGGCAGGTGTAGACCTATCGAACGTTGGAACCGCCACGGATCTCGGTACACTCGACGCTGCCAGAGTCGCGGCGTCCGTAGCCGGCGGAAACCTGCCTCTGGAGTTCGTAGTCAACGTCAGCGCGGAAAACCCCGCCGACAATTCCACGGCGGCCGAGATGGTCCGCCTGGAGTGGACACTGCTTCTCGACGATCGTGAAACGATCGCTGGAATCATCGACGATCGAGTGCTGCTGCCGCCCGGGGAGCCGCAGATCATACCGGTCGCGGTTCAACTCGATCTGATGGAGTTCTTCGCCGGTGCGGCACCGGAGCTTCTCGGCCTCGCCCTCCGCTTCGCCGGAGCGGAGTCCGAGGCGGCGGAGGTGAAGCTCCGGGCTGTCCCGACGGTCAATACGCCGCTGGGGACGATCGACTATCCCGCTACGATCACGATCGTCAGCGGTACTCCGACTCCCTAGGCCGCCCGGCTAAACGGCTTCTCCCGCCACGCCCTTGCCCAACCACCAGCCCAGGATGAGCCCGTAGATGGCGTGTCCGATCAGGCTGCCGAGCAGAGCCATCATCTGATCCGGATGATTGGCGCTGAGCATTCCTGCGCCGGCTATCGGCATGACCACGACCTGTGCGACCACGTACAGCGCGAGGCCGAATACCAGACCCTTCATCCAGGGGTCACCGGGTAGCTTGTCCCACAGTACGAAAGCGAACACAGCGGGAAACGCTACCGCACCGAGCACGAAGTGCACGATCATGCCGACCGTGTCGCTCATGCCCAGCATGTCGCCCAGCATCGCGGCGATGTCCATCGGGCCGCCCATCATCATGGGGGCGACGAAGTACATCATCAGCGTCATCACGATGGTCCCGGCGAGCCCGCCGATGATCGCCTGCATGAGTCTCGGCTTCACATGTACCTCCAGTGGGGTTTTCGGAGAATACGAGGTCCGTATCCATTAACAGTACCACTCATGCGGGTAAGCGCGGTAGAGCAGGTGGAAATCAGCCTTCGTACCGGCGCAGACGCTCGAGCGATTCCGCCAGTTCGGCGCGGTGCTCGAGAAGCCAGCTCCGGAGGTCTCTCCGCCGCCGCAACGCTACGTATCGACGTACGTCCGCCCGGGCGTCGGTCCATTTGTCCCGAACGTAGTACGTGACCACGGCGAGCAGCGGAAACGCGACGAGCGCCGCTACGGCCCACCGCCGGCCGAACGCCAGGCCCACAACGAGCGCGATGAGGAGCATCCAGGCGAGGTAGATGACGGCGCCTCCGAGGATCTTCCACGTGGCCCGCACGTCGATGTCCAGGCCTGGCTTGGCGGCGATCAACCGGGTCAGACGATACGGGAGGAGCAGAACCACGGCGCCCGCCGCAGCAAGAGGCCCTCCAACCAGGAACAGGGCGAACC
>JARFPW010000339.1 GCA_029288095.1 Gemmatimonadota bacterium | reverse complement strand
TGGTCGCGTCGGCGGCGTGGTATGGCCTGTTGATCTGGGCGGGCGCGTTCTTCTCCCGGAACCTGCCGCGCCTCCTGGCGCCGTTGAGTACGGTGAATACGACGGCGGCAATCGTGGCCACCTGCGTGGGCCTGGTTCTGGGAGTCGTCTGGTGGCGTACCAGGGCGGAGGGCCACGAGGAGGGTGGCCGGGAATGAGCGTTGGAGAGCCCCCGGTACGCGAAGAGTTCCGCCTGGAGGAGTTCTCGGACTATTTGCGGTTCGAACGTCGTCGCGCTCCGGCGACGGTGGCCGCGTACCTGCGGGATTGCCGGCGGATGGTTGAGGCTGTGGCGCGGGCCGGCAAGCGGTTCCCGTCGGATGTCACCCTGGCTGATTTGAGGGCTCATCTCGCTGATCTCACCGAGCAGGGTCTCGCTGCACGGTCGATGGCTCGCAGCCGATCCGCCCAGCGTACGTATTTCAGGTTCCTCCTGGAGGAGGGCCACATCGCCGCAGATCCGACAGACGGACTCGAGGCGCCGCGTGCTGGTCGGCCCCTGCCTCACGTGATGAGTTATGAGCAGGTATTGGCAGTGCTGGAGGCCGTGCGCCCCGAGCAAACCCATGCAGGGCGCGATCGCGCAATGCTGGAAGTGTTGTATGGCAGCGGTGTTAGGATCTCGGAGTTGACCGGACTTCGAGTGCGGGATCTCCGCTTGGAGGAAGGTCTGGCGGTGGTGAGGGGAAAGGGGGACCGGCAACGGTTCGTCCCGCTCGGTGGGAGTGCTGTGCGAGCGCTGCGCAGGTACCTTCGGGATGCTCGTCCGCGGCAGGAGCGCGGCAGCTCGGAAGGGGTCGTGTTTTTGAACCATCACGGGAGGCCACTCAGCCGCACCGGGGCGTGGAAGATCGTCCGCCGACATGTCGACGCGGCAAGGGCGGCCGGCACACCCCTTGGAAAGGTGACTCCACACACATTCAGACACTCGTTTGCCACCCATCTACTCGAACATGGGGCGGACCTTGCGGCCGTTCAGGAAATGCTGGGCCACGCGGACATTGCGACGACGCAGATCTACACACACGTGGATCGATCGTATCTGCGGGAAGAACATCGGCGATTTCATCCTCGGGGGTAACTAGAGGTGAGTCACCTGTCGCGCGTGTTTCAGCTGCTGCGAAATCGTCAGAGCGTGAGGGGATTCGAGGACCGGCCCGTCCCGCCGGCATCGCTGGCCCGGATTCTCGACTGCGGGCGGTACGCACCGTCGGCCAAGGAAGACCAGCCGTGGACCTTCGTCGTGGTCCAGGATCCGCTGAAGCGGGTGCGACTGGCGGCGGAGGCGTTTCACAACCCCCTGGCCCGTTCCGCTCCGGTGCTCATCGTGGCGTGCGCGAGGATCCACTCTCACGTCAGCGGCCACGGGCGGCCCAGCCATCCTGTGGACGTGGCAGCCGGCGTGCAGAGTATGGCGCTCGCCGCAGCGGATATGGGACTCGCGGCCGTGTGGATCACCGGGTACCGTGAGCCTGGGATTCGGCAGATCCTGGAAATTCCGACAGACGTGCCAATCGTCGCGATCCTGACGATTGGATACCCGGACGGCTTCTCATCGCTTCCTGACCGGAGGCCTGAGGAGCAGGTGGTCGTGTGGGAGAACTGGGCAAAGGAGACCAATTGGTGAGGTGCCTCCGATCATGTGTCGCAGCGATGCTACTCGTCGTCGTGGCTGCGCCTCTCCCCGCGCAGGACATCCGCTTCGACCCGAGGCCCGACTGGCCCGCGGAGCGGCAGTTCGATGCGTTCCTCGAGGCTGGCGGATACGTGCTCCTGGAGGCCGACACCGTCCTGCGTCCGGAGGACCGCGTCGAGGGCAACCTGCTTGTGCTCGAGGCCGATGTCCGAATCGAGGGGCAGGTGTCCGGCGACGTGGTGGCGGTCGGCGGCGACCTCTTCCTGAGGCCGGGTGCTCGCGTCGGTGGCAGCGTCCTCGTCCTTGGCGGGGGGTTCTACGCGTCGCGCAGGGCAGAGATCGCGGGTGAACTGACCTATCGTCCGAACGACATCTACGCCGTTCGACGAGGTGAAACAGCGATCCGGATTCACCCCGTGCGCGAGATTCCGGAGACCCTGACCCTGCACGGGCTGTCCGGAATCAAGTTTCCCACGTATCAGAGAGTCGACGCTTGGACTCTCGGCCTGGGAGCTACGGTCCGGAACATCGACTGGGGGTGGCAGCCATCTCTTGAAGCCCAGGTTCGCCTCAAGACGGATCGCGGAAGGCTTGAGGGCACGGTGCGACAGGCCTGGTATCCGACGGGCAGCCTTTCGTTCGGTGCCGAAGCCGAGCGCGCCACGCGGACGAACGAGGGATGGGTTCGGGGAGACATCGCCAACACTCTGTCGTTCTTCTTCGTTGGCGACGACTTCAGGAACTACTACGAGGCGGATCGTGTCGCAGTGTTTCTCCGTGGCACGGAGACCGCCCGCTGGGGGCCCATCCTCGAGGTGGAGTGGGAAAAGGCGCGCAGTCTGGATGCGTCGGATCGGTTCGTGCTGTTCGCCGAGGACGTCGCGGACCCGAATCCATCGATCGACGATGGCGAGGTCCTGACCGGAAAGCTGGGAGCACGGTTTCGTCGCCGAACCGCCGCGACTTCGATGACCGCTGCGGCGACCGTCGAAGTGGCTGACGCGACCGTCGGCGGTGACTTCACGTACGCTATCGGCGAGCTCACGGCGGACTGGGCCGGGCCGGGTCTTGCCGCTCATGAGCTGGAAGCTTTCCTGCTCGTGCGGGGGGATCTGTCCGGGTCCCCTCCGCGTCAGCGCTGGGCGGCCGTTGGAGGTCGAGCCACACTGCCAACCGTGCCGCTGCTCGCGGAGAGGGGAAGCCGCCTCGTCTATGGTCAGCTCGCCTACCTGGTTCCGATCGAGAGATTGCGCGTCGGGGTGCTGGGCGCCCCGCGGTGGTTCTTCCGAGTCGCGGCGGGTGCCGGCTGGAACGACGGAGCCGAGGCCGGTTTCGAGACGAACCTCATCTCGGGGATCAGACTGTCGGTCTTCGAGGTGGCGGTCGCCGTCGATCCGAATGCGAGCGACCTGGATGCGGTCGTGTACGGTATCCTGCGCTTCCCGGGAGATCTGTGACCGCGCCCGGCCGGGGTGGGGGCCGAGTGTGCTTTGACAGTAGCTTCGGGCGCGCATTACGTTGCGGGGCGTGTACGGATCGACCGTGAGACCCGAAACGCGCTTCCGATGACCGTCCTCTGCGTTCTGCCCGCGAGGATCGGCAGCCAGCGCATCCCCCACAAGCCCCTCCAACGCATTGCCGGTCGGTCACTCGTCGAATGGTCCTGGATGGCCGCCTCAGGCGTACCTGGCATCGACCGCGTAGTGATCGCTACCGACAGTGAGGAAATCGTAACCGCGGCCGCCGATTTCGGAGCCGAGGTTTGCCTGACATCGACGAGGCACGAATCGGGGACGGACCGGGTCGCGGAGGTGGCGCTCGGAGAGTGGGGGAGGGGAGCGGCGGTTGTCGTCAACTTCCAGGCGGACGAGCCCTTCCTGCCCGCTGCGGCCGTGCGGGCGGCGGTCGACGCCGTCAAGGCGGGCGAGGACGTCGCGACGCTGGCCTGCCCGATCGAGAACGAGGAAGAGTGGATGTCCCCGGCTGTCGTGAAGGTCGCGATGGCGGCGAACGGTCGCGCGCTCTATTTCAGCCGGGCGGCGATTCCGCATCCCCGCGACCTCGCGCCGCAGTTTGGCAATGCGACGGGGCCCTGGCTGAGGCACATCGGCCTCTACGTCTATTCGTCCGAGGCACTCGAGCGCTGGGTCAAGCTGCCGGTGTCGCCCCTCGAGGCGGTGGAGCGGCTCGAGCAGTTGCGCGCACTCGAGGGCGGAATCGGTATCCATGTGTGCGTCGTGGATGCGCCGGAAGGTGGCGTGGACGTGCCGGAGGATCTGGAACGGGCGGAGCGCATATTGAGTAAGGGAAACGACCACATGCACGGAATTCAGGAGGCACATGTCTGACCAGGGGACGCGGGAGACGCGGTTTATCTTCGTTACGGGCGGCGTGGTGTCGTCGCTGGGGAAGGGTATCGCCGCTGCCTCGATAGGTCGGCTCCTCGTGGAGCGTGGGCTTTCGGTAACGATCCAGAAGTTCGATCCGTACATCAACGTCGACCCCGGCACGATGTCACCGTTTCAGCATGGAGAGGTCTACGTAACGGACGACGGTGCGGAGACGGATCTGGATCTCGGGCATTACGAGCGGTTCATCGATGAATCGTTGTCACAGTCCAATAACGTCACGACGGGTCGGATCTACCAGAACATCATCACCAAGGAGCGTCGGGGGGACTACCTGGGAGCAACCGTTCAGGTCGTGCCCCACGTGACCGACGAGATCAAGTCGTACATACGGCGGTTGGCGGACGGTTACGACGTCGTGATCACCGAAGTCGGAGGCACCGTAGGCGACATCGAGTCTTTGCCGTTCCTCGAGGCTCTCCGTCAGTTTCGCCAGGATACGGGGCGCGGCCGGTCGCTGTTCGTGCACCTGACTCTGGTGCCGTACATCGCGGCGGCGGGCGAGTTGAAGACCAAGCCGACTCAGCACTCCGTCCGCGAACTCATGCAAATCGGTATTCAGCCCGACGTGCTCATCTGCCGGACGGAATGGCCCCTGTCGGAGGAGGTGCGCAGGAAGATCGCCCGGTTCTGCAATGTCGACATGCGGAACGTGATCGAATCGACGGACCTCGACTCGATCTACGAAGTCCCCCTGCGGTATCACGAGCAGGGACTGGACGCCGCGATCGTCGAACTCCTCGGGCTGGAAACGCAGGATCCGGATCTGTCTGACTGGCAGTCCATCGTGGATCGGGTGAAGAACCCGTCAAACGGCTCGGTCCGGATAGCGGTCGTCGGCAAGTATACCTCGTTGGTGGACTCCTACAAGTCGATCCAGGAAGCGCTGATTCACGGAGGAATCGCGCACGACACGAGCGTGGATATCGATTGGCTGTCGTCTGAGGCGATCGACGGTTCTTCTGCGGATGCGCTGGACATGTACGACGGCGTCCTGATTCCAGGGGGCTTTGGTGGAAGGGGGATTGCCGGGATGGTTGGCACGGTGCGTCCGCTGCGCGAGAACGGCGTTCCGTTCCTGGGGATCTGTCTCGGCCTTCAGTGTGCCGTGATTGAATTCGCCCGCAATGCCTGTGGGCTGGAAGGGGCCGATTCAGCCGAATTCGAGCCGACCGCTCCACATCGCGTGATCTCACTACTCGATTCTCAACTGAAGGTCACGGACAAGGGGGGCACGATGCGACTCGGCGCCTATCCCTGCCGCCTGGAGCCGGAGAGCCGCGTGCGGGAGATTTATGGCGAGGAGGAGGTCTCGGAACGTCACCGGCACAGGTACGAGCTGAACAACGAGTACCGGGACCATCTGGTAGAGGCCGGACTTCGCTTGAGTGGCACCTCGCCCGATGGCGGCCTGGTGGAGATCATCGAACTCTCTGATCATCCGTTCTTCATCGC
>JARFPW010000293.1 GCA_029288095.1 Gemmatimonadota bacterium | reverse complement strand
CCCCCCCCCCCCCCCCCCCCCCCCCCCCCCCCCCCCCCCCCCTTTTCCAGCAGAAGACGGCATACGCGATATTCATTGCAGTCTCGTGGGCTCGGAGATGTGTATAAGAGACAGGGCGATTTCGCGCAACAGCGGCGGGAGCACGGCCGTGTCGGGTACGGCCTTGTGGGCCAGCTCATGCTTTCGCCCGAGGAACCGGCGAACCGCGGACGCAAGATCTCGAGGTTCGGACTCTCTCCATACGCGGTACAGGTCGATTTCCTTGACGGTGGGCAGGTCGAGGCCCGGTTGCCCCGCTCGCCGAAGCTCGGTATCGAGCATCAGCGTGTCATAGCGCCGCGAGACGAAGCCTACGAGAACGGCACCATCGACCAGGCTCTGGACGGCTGCCGCGCATGCGGCGAAGGTCGGGCATCCTACAACCGAGTCGTCGGTGATCCCGTGGACCGCGGTGGACTCAGGGGGGATCGGAACACCTGCATCGAAGAAAGCGTGAAACACCAGCGTGTCGTCCTCGACTCGAATCACGGCGAGTTCGAGAATGCGGTCGTTGTAGGGATCAAGTCCCGTTGCTTCGATGTCGAAAGCCAGCAGGTTCACACTACACTCCTCGGGTTCTGTCGATGTAAGTCACACCACATCATAGTGCGTGGGTCCGACACCGGGACCCACCCTGTCGGGAATCACCACCCACCCCCATTTTCCCGGCTCGTTTCACGCTGACGTCGGCCCCCTGGGTCGCAATCCGGGTCCGTCTCGGAAAGAGAGTTCGACTTGGCCATGATACCTTCATCCCTGCTTGGCGCGGCCGTGTTCTTCGGGGTCCTGGCGATGCTCGGCTGGCTGCTCATCAGGGAAACGCTGCGCATCGTGCTCAAGCCGCTGCTCATATTCGTGGTCCTCGCACTCGCCGCCGTGTGGGCGGGAATCCTGGATGGCACCGTGGTCGAACAGGCACTGGCGTGGGTCGGAGACCGGCTGATCCTGGGGGCGACCGCCCTGTCGGATTGGGCGGTCGGAGCATTCGAGACCGCTGCGGCAAGCGCCCCGCCGGGGGGCGGAGCATCGTAGACCCGGCGCACTGCGAAACTCTACCGGGACTCCGGCAGTCACCCGCGCTGCCGGAGCCCCGGAGTTTTCAGTTGATCCCGACCCTTCCCTTGACCTCTTCGATCAGCATTCCCGAGTCGTAACCCACGCCATCCTTGAACACGATCTTCACCCGGCGGATCGCACCGGCATCGGAGGTCAAATCACCCTCCATGACAGCCAGATCCGCCAGCTTTCCGACCTCCAGGCTCCCCAACTCGTCATCGACGCCCAGTATCCTGGCACCATTCAGACTCATGATCTGGACAGTCTGCTCCGGTGTGAAGCCCGCTTCGACGAGGAGCTGGTAATTGCGCTGGTCACCGAACCCGGCGATCGCCCCTCCGAGGCCTGTCGGGTCGACACCCGCTGCCATGAGCCCGCCAGCTTCCACAAAGGCGCGCTCGAACTCCATCGCCTTTTCGAAGTGGGTGTTGGTGAGCGGAAAGTCCGGATTCGTGTCAATCTGCTCACGAGCCTCCAGGTAGTCCTCCCGGGTCTCGTCGGACATCACGGCCAGAGTCAGCGAGTCGCGCGTCGGGCGGTTGGGTATGAACGGCTCGTACACGGCCAGAGTGGAGGTCATCCCGACGTTCGCATCGACCATCGTGCGGATTACTTCCTGGGCAACCGGCCCGCGGGGGTCGGCCTCGTTCCCCACGATGACCATGAGGTTTGAGGGGCAGACGTTGGGCTCCTTCAACGCGATGAAATCGGACGCCGTCGCGAATCCGTGTTCGATGTTGTCGATGCCGAGCTCGACCGCCTCGCGAAACGACACGGAACAGATGTGTCCGGTGACCTTCATCCCCTGGGCATGCGCCTCGTCGATCGCAGCCGCCAGGTCCTCACGGGTGATCGCCGTGTACGCCTTGATCCACTGCGCGCCCTCTGAGGCCCAATACGACACGAAGCGCCTGGCCTGCTCGGGTGACCCGATCTGGGCCATCTGAGTCGCTCCATCCATCCCGGTGATGTACGGCGCCGTGATGTGGATGCGCGGACCGGGAGTGAGTCCGCGCTCGATATCCGCGCGCACGTTGATGTCGTCGTAAGGCCGGCGGCTTCCCGTCGTCCGAATCGTCGTCACACCCGACGCCAGATAGAGGCGAGGCGCCGTGAAATTAGCCTGGCTGGCCCTGCCTCCGGCGCTCGTGAAGAACATGTGATTGTGGAGACCCACCAACCCGGGAACTACGGTATGCCCCGTCAGGTCCAGGACAACTGCGTCGTCGGCCAGGGTTACCTCGCCCGCAGCGCCGAGGCCGGTGATCCGCCCATCTTCGATTAACACCGTCTGGTTTGAGCGGGCCGCCGCTCCGGTACCGTCGATCACTGTCACGTTCGTCAGCGCGACTACCGGACCGGACGTATGCACGTAGCGTTGAACGTCCTCAGATAGCTGATCGGCCGACTGCGCCAGTGCCGGAGGGGCCAGCAAGCCGAGAGCCACGGCTACCGGGAGTAGATGGGAGGTGTACATCAGCTTCATTGTCTCTCTCCTGTCGACGACGTGAAACGGGGCGATGCGCAAGCAATGTAGCGCAGCCGAGGTTCGACAGCCCAACCTGTTTCGGGATCGACCACTACATGCCAAGATTCAGCCCGACTGCAGGATGTCGGGGTTCTCGCATGGAAGGGTCGCTTGAAGATTCTGGTCGTCGCGCCTCAGCCGTTTCTGGAGGAACGGGGAACTCCCCTCGACACGCACCGCCTGGTGAACACCCTCGTTTCTTTCGGGCATTCGGTCGACCTGCTGACCTACCCGCTCGGCCGCGACGTGCCGGACTCCAAGGCCCGCGTCGTGCGATCGGCCGGCCTTCCCGGAATCCATAGCGTCCCCGTCGGCCCTTCCTGGCAGAAGCTGGCCCTGGACATCCCCTTCACCCTCAAGTTCGCGAAGCTCGCGCGCCCCGGTGCCTACGATGTGGTCCACGCGGTTGAGGAGGCGATCTTTCCCGCGCTCGCGCTGGCGAGGCGGCACCGCTCCCGGGTCGTGTACGACATGGACTCGAGCCTCGCCGAACAGCTGACGGATTCGGGGAGTGTGCTGCGTTTGCTTGGACGCCCGATCCGGGGGCTCGAACGGTGGGCGTTGCGCCGCTCGGACCTGATCCTTCCGGTGTGCGACGATCTCGTCAACCTGGCCGAGGCCGTCGTTGGATCACCAGACAGAATCCGGGTCCTGAGGGATGTCCCGCTCGAGCCGGATCCAAGCGGCGAGCCGGTGGACGACCTGCGCGCGCTGTGGCCCGCCGGCACAACCGTGGCCTTGTATGTCGGCAATCTCATCAGCTACCAGGGGCTCGATCTCCTGGTGGGCGCAGCCGAGCGGCTGCCAGCCGGTTGCAACATCGGCATCGTCGTGATCGGCGGGTCGGAGGCGAATGTCGCCGCTTACCGCGAGCGCACAGCCAAACTGGGCCTGGGAGACCGTCTCACCTTCCTGGGACCGCGACCTGTGGGCGATCTATCCGCCTATTTGGAGCAAGCCGACATCCTCGTGTCGCCGCGTAGTAAGGGAGGTAACACTCCGCTCAAGATCTACTCGTACATGGCCGCCGGGAAAGCCATCCTTGCGACGCGGATTTCGAGCCATACTC
>JARFPW010000301.1 GCA_029288095.1 Gemmatimonadota bacterium | reverse complement strand
GGTTCGCCGGGCCTGCGGAGTTCGGCGGCCCCGCCGTGTGGACGCTGGATGCTGCCTGGGAGCGGGAATCGTTCGGACCTGCGCTCGTCGGTCCGGACTTCACAGTAGATGAGAGAACCGGCGCCGCACTCGGATACTCGGCCTGGGCGGAGCCCTGGTTGCGAGTTCACGTGCGCGGTGGGGCTGACGACTGGGTCGGGCGCGGTGGGTTCGGGCGCGCTGGCGCCGGTATCGATGTACGGCTGGCGGGAGATCATCTCGGGTTCTCAGCGAACGCCGATACGTGGATTTCCACGGGGGAACAACAGGGATTCGGACGGCTCGGCGCCGACGCCGCCTGGACGACGCGCGGCGATCTGCGAGGGCTGGTGCTGACGGTGAGGTCAGGCATCGAGTCCGTCGGTCGGGAGGCGCCCGCCATGATGTGGCCGGGTGCGGGCCGGGGAACCGCCAGAGAGACCCTGCTGAGGGCTCATTCCCTGCTGTCAGACGGCGTCGTGACGGGGCGGGCTTTCGACCGGCACCTGGCCGCTGGTGGCGCCGAGGTCGTCTACTGGTTCCCGATCGGCTCGGGCCGGCGGGCGGGCGGAGCAGCATTCGTGGATGTCGCGCATACCTGGGGGTCCAGGCCGGGAGAGTCGTTCGCCGACGCCGGGATAGGTCTGCGTTTCGGATCTTCTGCACGGGAGCCGGTGCTGCGTTTCGACGCGGCCACGGGTCTCAACAACCGCGAGTTTGCCCTGTCCGTGGGCTGGTGGATACCGGCCGCGTTCCAGTAGCCGCGGCCGGCCGCGCTGGACGTCGCTAGCGGCTACCAGCCCGCGTCGGCGTCGTCATCCCCGCTTCCCCAGTCGTTCAGATCGCCCAACTCCTCCAGCTCATCGAATTCGTCATCGCCGTCGAGATCCCAATCATCATCGTCCTCTTCCTCGATCTCTTCGGCCTCGCCGACAACGATACCGTTCTCGAACAGGACGTCCTCCTCGATACCAACCGACACCATCGCAAACAGCATCACCGACTCCTTTGTCACGGCATCCGCTGCCAGGGTTCGCCGCCGCGCCAGAATGTGCATCCGACGCCACTACGCGACCGGGGATTCCGGCGTTTTATGTACGAGCGGCGCCCGTGTCAAGTAGCCCGGCTGTCGGCGGTACCCGGTGTGTCAATCGCGCGGCGGTCGCGCTTTCGCTCGTGTGCCTTCAGCGCGCGTTTGCGAAGTCGTATCGCGTCGGGCGTGATCTCGACGAGCTCGTCTTCGGCGATGAACTCGAGGGCGAACTCGAGCGTGATTTCGCGGGGCGGTTCGAGCTGAATCGCATCGTCGGCCCCCGCCGCGCGAATGTTCGTGAGTTTCTTTCCCTTCGTGACGTTCACCTCGAGATCGTTTTCCCGGGCGTTCTCGCCGACGATCATCCCATCGTACACGGCCTCGCCGGGCGGGATGAACAACCGTCCCCGCTCCTGGAGGTTGAACAGCGAGAACCCGGTGGCCGCGCCTTCAGCCATCGAAACGAGCGCGCCGACTCCCCGACCTTCGATCTCCCCCGCCCAGGGGGCGTAGTGCGAGAACTGCCGATGGAGGGTTCCTTCTCCCCTCGTGTCGGTCAGGAATTCGCTCCGATACCCCGTCAGCGCGCGCGACGGAACGAGGAACCTCAATCGGGTCAGCCCACCTTCGGCGCGATGCATGTCCAACATCTCGCCACGCCGTTCACCGAGGTGCTGGATGACGACGCCGGTCATCGCCTCCGGCACGTCGGCCACCACTTCCTCGTAGGGTTCCTCCACGGTGCCGGAGTCGCCTTCCCGTGTGATCACCCGCGGTCGACCCACGGCGAATTCATAGCCTTCCCGCCGCATCTGCTCCATGAGAATCGTCAGGTGCAGCTCGCCTCGACCAGATACGCGCAGGCGGTTCGGGTCACCCGTTTCATCCACCCGAAGAGCGACATTGGACAGGGTCTCGCGCAGCAGTCGGTCGCGGATCTGTCGAGAGGTGACGAACTGGCCGGACCGGCCGGAGAACGGTGAAGTATTGGGCTGAAATTCAACCGACAGGGTGGGCGGCTCGACGGCGATGCCCGGAAGTCGGCTTGGAGCACTCGGGTCGCATACCGTAGCTCCGATCTCCGCACCCTCCACACCCGCGATGGCGATGATCTCGCCGGCCACGGCGCCGGCGATTTCCGATCGCCCGAGTGCCTCGAACGCGAACAGTTTCGGAGCCTTCACGGGTGGCAGCGGCGCATCCATGTCGAGCGGCCACGCGGCGACCAGATCCCCCGCCGCCAGGCGTCCCTGCTCCACGCGGCCGATGCCGAGCCGACCCAGATAGGGCGAGTAGTCGAGCGTGGACACCAGCAACTGAAACGGTGCATCGGAATCGCCCTTCGGCGCAGGGACGGTCTCGACAACCGTCTCGAACAATGCCGACAGGTCTCCGGGTCTATCGTCCGGCTCATGTCCGGCCCAGCCGTCCCGTGCCGAGGCGTAAAGAAACGGTGCATCGAGCTGATGGTCGTGCGCCTCCAGCTCCAGCAGCAACTCCAGCACGTCATCGTGCACGCGCAGGGGCTCGCAGTCCGGGCGATCCACCTTGTTGATGATGATGATCGGCTGCAGGCCGAGAGCGAGCGCCTTGCGGGTCACGAACCGGGTCTGCGGCATCGGTCCTTCGAACGCGTCCACCAGCAGCAGCACGCCGTCCACCATCCGGAGGATACGCTCGACCTCGCCCCCGAAATCCGCGTGGCCCGGCGTGTCCACGATGTTGATCTTGATCGACTCGCCCGTCGGCGTCGTCCAGCGCACGGCGGCGTTCTTCGAGAAGATGGTGATCCCGCGTTCCCGCTCGATCGGGTTCGAGTCCATCACCCGCTCTTCGACGCGCTGGCCGACCCGGAACGTGCCAGTCTGCCGCAGCATCTGGTCGACGAGGGTGGTCTTGCCGTGGTCGACGTGCGCGATGATCGCGATGTTGCGGATGTGCTCGGGCTGCAAAGGGGGGACTCCCCGGGTTCAGTGTGCCTGGAATGCCCGGACTCCGGCCCGGCGCTCGCCGAAGGTGCCGTCCCGGGCGGTGGCGTCAACCCCCGAGGCAGAAATGTGTTGATTTTTAGGGGTATTCGAGCCCTCGGAAACGCCGCCCACCCCCGAAAATCGGCCTCGTCGACTTCCTGAACGCGAGGTTGGACAGGCGCTGTATGCCGACCTAGTTTGCGCCCATGACGTGGTTCCGCCGTTTCCATCCGACCCGCTCCCGGAAGAGCGCCCGCATCGAGGCTCGGTTTCTGCTCGCGGTCCTTCTGCTGCCGGTAGCGTGTGACCGCCCTCCGGCGTTCGGCGAGGCGAATTCGCTGATCGTCGTCGGCGACGAGTCCGTGTGGCTGCAGGTCGAGGCGGAGACGTACGAGCAGCTCGAGCCAACCGTGTTCACGATCCGGGAAGAGAACAAGTTCAACGTGACGCACGTCGACCCCGGCGGATCCGAACTGGAGGAGTTGCTGCTGTGGAAGCAGGTGCGGGTGTTCGGCGGTCCGGGCGATCCGTTGATCGAGGCGATCGCCTCTGAAGCCGGGTCCACGCCCGAGGCGGGGGCGATTCTCCAGGCGGGTGACGTGTGGGCCCGGGGCCAGGTGGCCACGGCGATCGTGCTCGAGCCCGGGCATGAGGCCGATTCCTGGCGCGCGGCCCTACCCGGGGTCGTGGCGATGCTCGACGCTCAATACCGGACCTATGCTCTCACACGAATGTTCGCGAGCGGTGAAGACACCCTGCTGTCACAGCAACTTGCCAGTCAATTCGGTGTTCGCCTGCGCGCTCCCCAGATCTACCACGGCAGCGTGGGCGAGGACGGGATCATTCGTCTACGCAACGACAACCCGCGGCCGAGCCAGCGCATCCGGTCGGTCCTCGTGGAGCGTGTCGCTACGGATTCCGCGGACACCGGGCTGGTCGACGCGGATGCCGTATACGCCTGGCGGGAGGGCATCGACAGCGTCGCCTACAACGTGCCGCAGCGCTTCGAGCGGGCACCGGTGGAGCCACGCAGCTTCGACCTCGACGGCGCCAACGGCATCGAGGTTCGTGGCATCTGGGAGGACGAGGGTACGTTCCCGGCCGGCGGTCCGTTCGTCGCTCGAGCCGTCGTCTGCCCGGACGCCGTGTGGTTCTTCGATGCCTGGCTGTACTCGCCGAATCCGCGCGCCAGCAAGTATGAATTCCTGATGCAACTGGAAGAGATCCTGGATTCCTTCCGCTGCTCGACCAACTGACGGATTTCCATGTCCTTCGTCCATCTTCATTGCCACAGTGAGTATTCCCTCCTCGACGGAGCCAACAGGATCGACGCGCTGCTCGACCGGGCGGCCGAGCTGGATATGGAGGCGCTCGCGATCACGGATCACGGGAATCTGCACGGCGCCTGGGAGTTCCAGGAAAAGGCCCGCAAACGCGGCATCAAGCCGCTCCTGGGATTCGAGGCATACGTCTCGTATGGCGACAGGCGGCGCAAAGAGCGCCCGCCCGACGCGCCGGCGGACTACACGCACCTCGTGGTGCTCGCAGCAAACCGAACCGGATACCACAATCTCGTTCGGCTGAGCTCGCGAGGGTTCACCGAAGGATTTTACCGGAAGCCACGGATCGATCGCTCGCTGCTGGCCGAGCTCTCCGACGGACTGGTGATCACCAGTGCCTGCCTGGCCAGCGAAATCTCGAGGTCGCTCGAGCGCGATCGATATGACGAGGCGAAGGAGACGGCGGAATGGTACGCCCGCACGTTTCCCGGACGGTATTTTCTCGAGGTGCAGGACCACGGGATCCCGGAACAGCACAAGGTTAACGAGGGCGTCTTCCAGCTCGCCGATGAACTCGGGCTTCCCGTCGTGCTCACGAACGACGCGCATTACCTCCACCGGGATGACTCGGACGCCCACGACACCCTCCTGTGCATCGGCACAGGCACGTTCAAGGACGACCCGAACCGCCTCTCGTTCTACGGCCAGGAGAGCTACTTCAAGTCGGCCGCCGAGATGGCCGAGCTGTTCCCCGACCGACCGGACCTGCTGGAGAACACCGTCCGCGTGGCGGAGCTGTGCGACGTGCAGTTCGAGCAGAAGTACCACCTGCCGAATTTCCCACTTCCGGAGAACACCTCCTCCGACAGCGCCTATCTCCGTGAGCTCACGGAGGCCGGGGCGCGCGAACGCTACGGTGAAGTGCTGCCGGATGACGTGCGGGAGCGACTGGAATATGAACTCGGGGTCATCGAGGAAACGGGATATGCCAGCTACCTGCTGATCGTGTGGGATGTCATTCGGGCAGCGCGAGAGGTGGATATCCCGGTCGGACCCGGTCGCGGCTCGGCGGCAAGTTCGATCATCTGTTACTGCCTGCGCATCACGGATGTCGACCCGCTGGAATTCGACCTTCTGTTCGAGCGTTTCTTGAATCCGGATCGCGTGTCGATGCCCGATATCGACATCGACTTCTGCTACGAGGGACGCGGCCGGGTCATCGAGTATGTCCGCGAGAAGTACGGCGCCAACTCGGTGGGACAGATCATCACGTTCGGAACGATGCAGGCGCGCGCGGCGATACGGGATGTCGGCCGGGTGCAGGGGTTCACGCCGCAGGAGACCGACCGGCTCGCGAAGTTGATCCCCAACAATCCCGGGTACTCGCTGTCCGCGCGGGAGGCGATCGAGAAGGTCGAAGAGCTGGCGGAGCTGTATGAGAAGGACCCACGCACCCGCCAGCTGCTGGACGAGACCACCCGGATCGAGGGGTTGAAGCGGCACACATCGGTCCACGCGGCCGGCGTCGTCATCGCGCCGGGCCCTCTCGAGGAATTCGTGCCGGTATGCCGTGACGCGAAGAACGGTGACGATTCGGTCATCACCCAGTTCGACATGATCGGGCTGGAGCAGGCCGGAATGCTGAAGATCGACTTCCTCGGACTGCGTACGCTGACCGTGATCCACGATGCGATCACGATGATCGGTGAGCGACACGGGACGGCAGTGGACTGGGAGGAGCTGGGACACGAAGACCCGGACGTATACGCCATGCTCGCCGGGGGCGGGACGGGCGGGGTGTTTCAGTTCGAATCTCCGCTCGCCACGGAGAAGCTGCGGGCGATGCGTTGCGACCGGTTCGCGGACCTGGTGGCGGTGAGCGCGCTGATCCGCCCGGGCCCGCTCGACGCCGGGATGACCGACGTCTACATCCGCCGCAAGCGTGGCTTCGAGCCGGTGACCTACCCGACCGAGGACCTGGCTGAGTTGCTGGAACCGACGTACGGGATCATCACCTATCAGGAACAGGTAATGAGAGCGGCCAACCTGCTTGCCGGGTTCACGCTCGCCGAAGCGGACGTGCTGCGAAAGGCTGTCGGAAAGAAGGACGCTGAGCTCACCAACAAGGTGCTCGGCGACTTCAAGGCGCGTGCGGTGGAGCGTGGCCTGCCGTCGGTGAAGGCGACGGAGATCGCCGAGTTGATCCGAACCTTCGGCCGCTACGGGTTCAACAAGGCGCATTCCGTAGCGTACGGCGTCATTTCCTACCAGACCGCCTGGCTCAAAGCGCACTATCCAGCGGAGTTCATGGCTGCCCTGCTGTCGTCGATCATCGACAATACCGACAAGGTCGTGTCCTACATCGCGACGGCGCGGACGATGGGCATCGAGATCCTCCCACCGAGCGTGACGGAGTCCGGTTACAAGTTCACGGTCGTCGGAGACGGCCAGGTGCGTTTCGG
>JARFPW010000260.1 GCA_029288095.1 Gemmatimonadota bacterium | reverse complement strand
CCGCGATCTTGTTCGTCACGCGGATCCGCGTGGCCGATCGTCTCACGAGCGTCAAGTGGCTTCCCGCCTCGAGGATACGGAGGGTCTCCGGCATCGTCAGCTCGTTCCAGGCTTATACGAACAGCCCCTCGGGGCTCGCCTGGGTCTTCGCTCTCTCGCTTCTGGCCCAGTTCGCCGGCAACGTGTTCGTCGTCTGGGCCCTGGCAGCATCACTGGGTGTGGCCGCGCCCCTAGCGTTCCACCTGGTGGCGGTTCCGTTGATCACGCTGATCACTCTGGTGCCGATCTCGATCAACGGCATCGGAGTGCGGGAGGGCGGGTTCGTGTACTTCTACGCGAAGGTGGGGGTGGCAGCGGGAGATGCAATCGCTCTTTCACTGGCGTATACGCTGATACTCGGCGTGTTCAGCGTCATCGGCGGGCTCTACCTGGTGTTCGGAAGACGCGGTTCGGCCGTTTGACGGCGTGCTCGCCGATCCTTCAACACCCTGGCTACACGCTGCCACGTCAGCTTCGGCGAGCATAGCGCGGCCCAGCCGAGTCGCAGGTAGCCACGCAGCTGGCGCGATCCGAGCAGGTCCACGACCGCGATCCGATACTGACACCGGGCGTATATGTCGAGCGTGTCCCCGGCACGCCGCCATATGGGCCTTGACCGTCGAGAGTGCTCGAACTCCTCGTAGCCGATCGTGGGGTGGCCTGACTGCCGCCTTCGGGCACCATCGATGGCATGCTCGATATGACAACGCATCGACCTCATGTTCGCGCCAGTCATGCTCCCCGTGTCGAACCGATATGACAGCAGAACCTGGTCCAGATTGGCGAGCCTGGCGGCCTCCGCCATGCGTAAGAACATGTCCCACTCTTCGCCGAAGCGAAGCGTCCAGTACCCGCCGATCCGTGCCAGCAGCTCGCTGCGGCACATTATCGTCGGGTGGTACACCGCGGGCAGCCCGCTCATCAAGTGCTCGACGATCGCCGGGTGCTCGCACGGGAGCAGGGAACGGCCGGCACCGCGGGTGTTGCCCAGGCGCTCGATCTGGGTGCCCACCAGTCCGACCTCCGGCCTCTGACGGAGGAACGCCAGCTGTCGCTCCAGTCGCTCTGGATCGGCCACGTCGTCGCTGTCCATGCGCGCGACAAACTCCGACTGACACTCCTGGTGTCCCCGGTTCAGCGCTGCCCCAAGGCCAGCGTTCGGCGCGTGGATCACCCGGATCCGAGGGTCATCCAACTGGTCCAGATAGCCAGAGGAGTCGTCTGTCGAACCGTCGTTGACGATTACGAACTCCCAGTCCTCCAGCGTCTGTCCGAGTATCGACTCCACCGCGTCCGGCAGGTAGGGCATTCCGTTGTAGACAGCCATCAGCACAGCGACATCGGGCATTGCTTGCCTCCGTGAAACTCGTGCGCCGCAAGAACCGGCACAGATGCAAGAAGCCGGCCCGGCCAAGCGCCTTGATGCTGTCGCACGCCGCTCCGGGCGTGTGGCCTGTACGCCACAGGTACGTCGATGGGGCCCGGATCGCTCTCGCCCCTTCGCCGCCCGCCCCGTGGATCGAGCAGCCCGTTCGCTCGCCGCTGCTTTCGGACGTCTTCGGGTCACCACCGCAGCGTCAGGCAGTCGTCAACCATCCGCCGCAAACACCGAAAATACATGCTTCAGTGCATGTTATGGTCGGTCGGACGCCGGTGTCATCGGCGCGGCGTCCCGTCGTCCCCACGAGTCGGGCGGGAAAGCCGCGGATCGGGCAAAGGGAACAGGGCGCCGGGTCCGAGAACGCACGGCTCCTGACTGGTCTCAGGGCTCGGTTCTTGCTTGTTCTTGCGCATCGTCTCGAACGCCGACATTCCCTTTGTGGATAAGATCTTGCCAGACTCGTCACCCTCAGCCGGGCCGGTCACCGCGGCCCCTGTCATGCGTGCGCTCAAGGCTACCCTGAATCGGTGGCTGCGGGCGACCGCGCTGGTGGACCAGGCGATCGTAAGCGCTACCAGCATCATCACGGTGGTGATCCTCGCCAGGTTTGCCGGTAGCGCACAGCTGGGCCTCTATTCGCTCGGCCTGACGGCCGTCTTTCTGACGCTGGCCGTTCAGGAGTCATTGATCTCGGCACCCTACATGGTCTTCATCAACCTGAAGGGGCTCCAGGGACCCGCTCTTCGCCGTTATCTCGGAAGCGCCCTCACGCAGTCTGTCCTGCTTGGCCTGCTAGTGAGTGGCGTGCTGGCCGTCGCCGGAATCGCCCTCGCTTCGGTCGGCCGTGCCGCTGCCTCGCAGATCACGCTCGTGCTCAGCGGCGCAGTGCTGTGTATGCTGCTCCGCGAGCTCGCCCGTCGAGATTGCCTGGCGCGCTCGCGGATGGCACTGCTGCTTCTCATCGACTCCGTCACCGCGATCATCCAGGTCGCTCTGCTTCTCGCCGTAGGGATCCTCGCCACCCTCGATGCCCGGGTGGCAATCTTCGTACTCGCCCTGGCCACCGGAGTGGCCTTCACGATCTGGATCGTGGCCGTCCATGCGAGCATCAGCTTCGATCGACGATCCCTGCGTGCGCACAGCGTCAGGTCATGGCGATTCGGAAGGTGGGTGTTGTGGTGCAGCATGGCCACCGTGATGAACCACTACAGCGTTCACTGGATCCTGGCCCTGGGTGCGGGCCCCGCGGCTACCGGAGCCTTCGAGGCGATTCGATCGCTGGCGAGTCTCGTCAACCCGATGATCACCGGTTTGCGGAATGTCCTGGGGCCGCTTGGTGCGCGCGGGATCTTCCAGGAGGGAGTCGGAGCCACACGTCGCCTCGTTGCGTCAACCACCCTGCTGATCGGAGCGGTTGGCACAGTATGGCTGGTGATCGTGTACCTGTTCGGAGGTTCACTGCTCTCGGGCTGCTATGGAGCCGGG
>JARFPW010000086.1 GCA_029288095.1 Gemmatimonadota bacterium | reverse complement strand
TCACCGACAACACGAACCGGACCGTCGCCGAACTACGCCATCTGATCGAGAAGGCCGGCGGGAACCTCGGTACGAGCGGGTCGGTGGCCTGGATGTTCGATCGGAAGGGGCAGGTCCTGATCGATGCCGAGCGGTTCGATGAGGAAACGGTGCTCGAGTGCGCTCTGTCTGCCGGAGCTGAGGATTTTCGCACCGAGGACGGCATGCACGTGGTGCTAACCGCGGTTGCGGACTTCCACACGGTGCAGGAAGCGCTTGCCAGAGATGCTATCGAGTTCGATCAGGCGGAACTCACGATGTTTCCCAGTAGCACGATGCCAGTCGAAGGGCGCGCGGCGGAGCGGCTGCTGCGGCTGGTAGCGGCTCTCGAGGACCACGATGACGTCATGAAGCTGCACGCCAACTTCGAAGTAGACGACCAGATACTCGAGGCCCTCGGGTCCTAGTGCGGGTCCTCGGGATCGATCCTGGCTCGTCCGCGACCGGCTACGGTGTCGTCGACGGTGAGCGGGGTGAGTTTCTCCTCGTCGAATGCGGTGTAGTACGTCCCGGCCGCACGGGTTCGTTTGCCGAGCGCCTGCTGCAGATTCATGAAGGAGTTCTCGCGGTCATCGATCGGCACGAGCCCGAATGCCTCGCCATCGAGGGCGTCTTCTACAGAGAGAACGCCCGCACCGCAGTGATCCTTTCCCACGCGCGAGGCGTAGCCCTCCTGGCAGGTGCGCTTCGCGGCCTCCCCGTGCTCGAGTACGCCCCGGCGGAGATCAAGAAATCCGTCGTCGGCACGGGTCGCGCCGGCAAGGACCAGGTGGGCTACATGGTCCAGAAACTCCTGGGCCTGTCTGCCGCCCCGTCACCGGCCGATGCATCAGACGGGTGTGCCGTGGCCCTGTGCCACCTGTTGACGGGGACGGGTCCACTTGCCGCGGCGCGGACCTCCTCGTGATCAGTCGTGTCCGTGGCACACTGGCCTCCCTCCGTGCGGACCGGGTCGAGTTGACCGCCGCCTCAGGGGTGACGTACGAACTCCTTATTCCGTCGAGCGTGTTCGGCGCCCTGGGTGAGCTCGGGAGTGAAGTGGAATTGCACACGGCGCTGGTAGCCCGCGAGGACTCGCTCGAACTGTTCGGTTTCGCCTCCGGTTCAGATCGGGAGCTGTTCCTGCGCCTGCAGAGCGCCTCCGGTGTCGGACCACGCCTCGCCCTGGCGATACTCGGAACGCTCCCGGCCGCCCGCATCGTGTCCGCGATCCGCGGTCGTGATCATACGGCCCTCCAGCTGGTGAGCGGAATCGGCCGGAAGACGGCGGAACGCATCGCCCTGGAACTGGCCGACAAGCTGGACGACCTCGGCGTTGGCGAGGAGACGGCCGCGGCCCCGGCCTCCACACCCGGGGCCCTGGCTGCCCTTCGGGCCCTCGGATACTCGGCGGCTGAAAGCCAGGATGCCGTCGCGGCGGCGCGCCGGGACCTTGCCGACGAGACCGCCGATGCCGAAGAGTTGGTACGCGTCGCGCTGCGGCACTTGTAGCACGGCCCCCGGCTGGCGACACACAGGAGACAGATGTCCGACCGCATCGAAGTAACGACTCCCGAGGTCCTGGAGGGCGAGAGCTCGCTCGAACAGACTTTGCGCCCGTCGAACCTCACGGATTTCGTGGGGCAGGCGAAGGTCAAGGAATCCCTGGATATCTACGTTCGCGCGGCTGTGCAGCGGGAGGAGGCCCTGGACCATACGCTGTTTTTCGGTCCACCGGGACTGGGAAAGACGACGCTGGCGTATCTGATGGCACAGGAGCTGGGCGTCAACATCAAAATCACGTCCGGTCCCGTGCTCGAGAAGCCCGGGGATCTGGCGACACTGCTGACCAACCTCCAGCCGCGCGACATCCTGTTCATCGACGAGATTCACCGTCTGAGACCGGTGATTGAGGAGTACTTGTACCCGGCGATGGAGGACTATCGCATCGAAATCCGGCTCTCCGACGGGGCACGCGCGCAGACGGTGTCGATGAAGATCGAGCGCTTCACGCTGATCGGTGCAACCACGCGGTTCGGACTTCTCACGGCGCCGATGCGGGCCCGCTTCGGCGTAGTCGAGCGCCTGGGCTACTATCCCCCGGAAGACCTGGAACGGATCGTCAACCGGTCAGCCGGCATACTCGGGGTGCCGGTTACGCCGTCCGGGGCGGACGAGATCGCCCGGCGTGCCCGCGGTACGCCCCGAATCGCGAATCGTCTGCTACGGCGGGTTCGTGACTATGCCGAAGTGAAGGCCTCCGGAACCATCGAAGGAGACGTCGCGCGGGCCGCTCTCGAGATGCTGAACGTGGACGAGTACGGACTCGACGAGATGGACGCGCGGATCCTGAAGGCGCTCATCGAGAACTTCGATGGCGGGCCGGTTGGACTCGCGTCTCTGGCGGTTGCCGTGGGTGAGGACGCCTCGACCCTCGAGGAAGTGTACGAACCCTACCTCATTCAGAACGGCTACCTTCATCGCACGGCTCGCGGTCGAGTCGCCACCTCGCGGGCCTACCAACGCTTCGGGTACGCGCTTCCAAAGGATCAGCCCCAGCCCACCCTGTTCGGTGAAGGGGAATGACACGCTGAGCGTTCCCATGTCTGGAGCAGCAACGCGGACGGCGGACTACGAATACGACCTGCCGTCGCACCTCATCGCATCCCGGCCGGCAGTCGCCCGCGATCAGAGCAGGCTGCTGGTTCTGGGCCCGGGAGGTACGATCCTCGATCGGCAGTTCCCGGACCTGGAGGAGTACATAGCCCCTGGGGACGCGCTCGTGCTCAACCAGACCCGTGTGTTCCCGGCACGGCTCATTGGCCGAAAGCCCACGGGGGCACCGGCGGAGATCCTGCTGGTGCGGCCGCGGAGCGACTTGGATCCTACCGGTGCTGTTTTCGAGGCTCTCGTGCGGCCCGGCGGGAAGCTGAAGCCCGGGAGGACGGTCGACATCGCGCCCGGTTTCCGTGTGTCAATCGAGGACTCCGCCCCCGGAGGTGGTCGCCTCGTGCGGCTGGTCGGCCGCGATGACCCGTGGGATCTGATCGAGCGCTACGGGCGTGTTCCGCTGCCGCCGTATATCGACCGTGAAGACGACGAGTCGGATCGTGAGCGATATCAAACAGTATTCGCGAAGGACCGCGGAAGCGTCGCAGCCCCGACGGCGGGGCTTCATTTCACGCGACCGCTGCTCGACCGCCTCGAAGCGAGGGGCGTCCGGGTGGTCCGGATCACGCTCCACGTGGGGATCGGCACGTTCCGCCCGGTGAGTGCCTCCCGCGCCGAGGACCATGAACTGCAGGCGGAGTGGTACCGTGTAGACGCGGCGGCCGCGCGAACGCTGAACGAAGTTCGCGACGCCGGGGGAAGCGTGTTCGCTGTGGGGACGACGAGCGTCCGGACGCTCGAATCCGTCGTGGAGCCCGGAGGACGCTTCCGACCCGGAGAGGGTTGGACGGACCTGTTCATCCACGAGCCCTTCGAGTTCCGCGCGGTGAATGCGCTGGTGACGAATTTCCATCTGCCCCGGTCCAGCCTCCTGATGCTTGTGTCTGCGCTCGCCGGGCGGGAGCGAGTGCTCGCGGCCTACGCGCATGCCGTGGAACAGGAGTACCGTTTCTACTCGTATGGCGACGCCATGGTGATCGTGTGAACTCCGGGGCACCACACGGGGATTTCGTGCTCGAGGCGGAAAGCGGCAGCGCGCGCGCCGGAACGCTTCGGCTCCGGCATGGCGATGTACCCACGCCCGTGTTCATGCCCGTCGGCACGGTCGGCACCGTTAAGTACCTCACGCCCGAAGATCTCCGGGCAGCGGGCGCCACGATTATCCTGGGCAATACGTATCATCTGTACCTGCGCCCGGGAATCGAGGTCATCGAAGCGGCCGGCGGCCTCGGACCGTTCATGCACTGGGACGGCCCCATTCTTACCGATTCCGGCGGATTCCAGGTGTTCTCGCTTTCCAAACTCAACCGAATCGAAGAGCAAGGTGCGACGTTTCGCAGTCACATCGACGGTTCGGAGCACCTGCTGACGCCCGAGAAGGCAGTAGACGTCCAGTCGGTGATCGGTTCCGACATCATGATGGCCCTCGATGTCTGCCCTCCCGGAAACGCCGATCGAGCGACGGCCCGCGATGCCGTCGACCGAACGCTCCGCTGGCTGAGCAGGTGCCGGGAGCGCAGAGAAGAGATTGGCCGCGCTTCCGGCTCCCGGGCGGGCCTGCTGTTTCCGATCGTGCAGGGGGCGTCCTTCGAGGACCTGCGGCTCGAATCGGCGCGCCAGACCCTGGAGGTCGCCGAGTGGCCCGGAGTGGCGATCGGCGGGCTGTCCGTGGGCGAGCCCAAGGACGTGACCTATCGGATGCTCGAGACCCTGCACCCCGTCCTTCCCGCCGACAGACCCCGTTACCTCATGGGTGTCGGGTATCCGGACGACCTGATCGAATCGATCCGGAGGGGAGCGGACATGTTCGACTGCGTCGCACCTACGCGAAACGGCCGCAACGGAACCGCGTTCACGTCATACGGCCAGGTCAACGTCAAGAAGTCCGCCTTCCGTGTGGATTTCGAGCCCCTGGACCCAGCCTGCGAGTGCGAGTGTTGCCGCAACTACTCGCGGGCCTACCTCCGGCACCTGTTCTCCTGCGGCGAGCTTCTTGGTCACCGGCTGCTGTCGGTCCACAACGTCGCCTTCCTGCTGAACCTGGCCGGTCAGGCACGGAGCGCGATTCTGGCCGGTGCCTTCGACGGGTGGGCGTCCGACTGGTTGGAGAGATACCGTGCCGGGCCTTAGTTTGGTTGATTCACGTATGCCGGCGGCACACACACGCGGTGCCGACCCCGAGAGCAAACCCGAGAATTATCGAGGCATTTTATGATGACGTCCGCGCTGCTGGTCCAGAGCGCTCCCGGAGGCGCGAACCCACTCAGTACCGTCGTGTTGTTCGGTGGTCTGTTCGCGATCTTCTACTTCCTGTTGATCCGCCCGCAGCGCAAGCAGCAGCAGGCACATGAACAGATGGTCGGGAACCTCGCGAAGGGCGATGAAATCGTGACGCTGGGAGGTGTGGTGGGGAAGATCATCCATCTCACCGAGGATCGGCTCACGATCAAGACGGCAGGAGAGACCCGGCTGGAAGTCGATCGAGCCAAGGTAGGCCGCCGGTTGTCCGGAGAGGGCTGAACATGGCACTCCGGCAGATCCGTCTGCTGGGCGATCCCGTCCTCAGGGAACGGTGCCCCGAAGTCACGGACATTGACCAGGAGATCCTCGCGCTGATTCAGGATCTGCAGGACACGATGTACGAAGCTGAAGGCATCGGCCTCGCAGCTCCGCAAATCGGCGTGCGACGGCGCGTATTCGTTTATGACGTTCGGGAAGATGAACATGCTCCGGGCGTGCTGATCAATCCGCGCATCGTGGAGTCGGAGGGTGTCATCCGTGAGTCCGAAGGATGCCTCAGTATTCCCGATCTCACGGAGGTCGTCGAACGGTCGGCGCGCGTAGTCGCGGAGGGTCTCGACGAGGAGGGCAGGTCTGTGCGCCTCGAGGCTGACGGTCTGCTGAGCCGCTGCCTGCAGCACGAAGTCGATCACCTGGACGGGATCCTGTTCTTCGACCGGGTTAGCCCCCTGAAGCGCAAGATGCTGCTCGCGAAGTGGGCCAAGAGCGAGCATGGAGCAGGTCTCAAATGAGAGTTTTGTTCTGGGGCACGCCCGAGTTCGCCGTGCCTTCCCTCCGGGCCTTGCAGGAGGAGGGGCACATCGTCATGGCCGTCGTCACCCAACCGGATCGGCCTGCCGGACGCGGACGTCTCGTGCGCACCGGACCGGTCAAGCAGGAGGCCATCGAGGAAGGGATCCCGGTCCTCCAACCCGAGGACCCCAATGCTCCCGAGTTCCTCGAATCGCTTCGGTCTCTGGGAGCCGAAATATCCGTCGTCGTGGCTTACGGGCGAATCCTCTCCCAGGAGGTCATCGACCTGCCGGAGCGAGGTTCGATCAATGTACACGCCTCGTTGCTTCCCGAGCTCCGTGGTGCCGGTCCTGTTCATTGGGCGATCATACGCGGCCATTCGAACACGGGTGTAACCATCATGCGCATCGTACCGGACCTCGATGCAGGGCCCATCCTGTACAAGATCGAAACGCGGTTTCCCGGCGACATCACGGCCGGCGAACTAGCGGAGAGGTTGGCCGAGGTCGGTGCAACGGCCCTCGTTGAGGCGCTGGCCCAGATGGAAGCCGGCACGCTCCCCGAGGCGGACCAGGATCATGAACTCGCCACGTACGCCCCCAAACTGTCTCGCGAAAAGGCACGCCTGGATTGGTCGCTCGACGCCGGGCAGCTCGACCGGTGGATCCGCGGATGTGATCCATGGCCCGCAGCGTGGACCATGCTCAACGGCGCACCGGTACAGCTGTTCGGGCCCACCGTCCGGGACCAGACTCATACTACAGACGTGGAGCCGGGAACCGTACTGATTGCGGACCCCAGAACCGGCCTGGCCGTGGCCACGGGCGGAGGGACGCTGGAAGTGGCTGAGGTGCGGCCCGAAGGTCGGCAGCGCATGGCGGCCACAGCGTGGATCTCGGGGCGTGGAGTGGCGGCCGGAGACCGCTTCGTGTGACTTTGCCGCGTCTGCACGCCGTCGTCACGGATGCGGTGGCGCAGAGCACAGAATTCCTGGACCGGTGCGCCGAGATGCAGGAGCGATGTGGCGCCGAGCTGGCCATTCATTTGCGACTGCGGGAAACACCGGTCCGACGCCAGCTCGCGCTGGCCGAATGCCTCGAGCAGGGCGCAATGGAGACGGACGGCTGGCTGGTGATCAACCGCAGAGTGGATGTAGCACTCGCGTGCGGCGCCGATGCCGTTCAGTTGGGCCGGGATGCGCTGCCGATCGTGGCGGTGAGGGCACTGGTGGGCGATTCGCTTACGATCGGCGCATCCGTACACGACCTGCCCACCGCGGATGCGCGCCGCCGGGATGGGGCCGATTACCTCGTGGTCGGCAGCGTATTCAGCACGCCGACGCATCCGGGCGTGAAGCCCGGCGGCCACGCGCTGATCAGGGGCGTAGCCGATGCCGGTCTCCCGGTCGTCGCGATCGGTGGGATCAGCGAGCAGCAAGTGACGGGCGTCCTGAAGGCCGGAGCACACGGAGTGGGGGTGATTCGTGCCGTCTGGAGCACACCGGATCCGGCGTCCGCCGCGGAACGGCTCTGCTCTGTTTTGACGAACTGATTTCGAGTGCCGTGAGGAGCAAGATGCACATAGACGTGAACGGAAAGGCCCGCGAAGTGGAGACCGGTCTGTCGGTCGCGGGTCTGCTTTCCGAGCTGGACCTCGACGGCCGCCTCGTGGTGGTCGAGTTGAACAGGCAGATCGTCCGGCATACCGAACGCAGCGAAATGCTGCTCCGTGCTGGCGATCGGATAGAAATCGTACACTTCGTGGGGGGCGGATGATGGACGACGTCGGCCACACAGACAGTTTTGTCATCGCGGGACGTACGTTCAGTTCTCGACTGATCGTCGGCACGGGGAAATATGCGAGTCACGAAGAAACGGTGGCAGCCGTCCGGGAGTCGGGCGCCGACATGGTGACGGTCGCCGTGCGCCGGGTAGACCTCGACGCGTCCAAACAGGAGAGCCTGCTCGCGCACCTCAGCCCGGATGAGTTCTTCCTGCTTCCGAATACGGCGGGGTGCTACTCCGCCGACGAAGCAATTCGTTACGCGAGGTTGGGGCGCGCTGCCGGGCTCTCCGACTGGGTGAAACTGGAGGTGATCGGTGACCAGGAGACATTGCTCCCGGACGTCGAAGGCCTGCTCGAAGCGACGCGGGTGCTGGTGGCGGAAGGATTCACCGTTCTTCCTTATACGAGCGACGACCTGATAACCGCGCTCAAGCTGGAAGACGCCGGGGCCGTCGCGGTCATGCCGCTGGCCTCGCCTATCGGCAGCGGACTGGGGCTTCTGAACCCCGTGAACATCCGCATCCTCAAGAACCGTCTGGGCGTGCCCGTGATAGTGGATGCCGGAGTGGGTACCGCCTCGGACGCCTGCCTGACGATGGAACAGGGTGTGGATGGCATCCTGATGAACACTGCCCTGGCGGCTGCTGACGATCCCATACGCATGGCCCGTGCGATGCGGCTGGCGGTTCACGCCGGCCGCGAGGCCTGGTTGGCAGGTCGGATGCCTCGGCGTGAGTGGGCAGTCCCGTCGAGCCCGAACGCGGGCATGCTCGCGTGATCGACGCCCACGCCGGCTGATGGCCGGACCCGACGTCGCCCCCCGCATCGCGGCGTTCGGCGTCCTCCGTGACGTTTCGGCCGGTGCGTACGCCGACCGCTCGGCGGCCGATCGATTCGAACACTTGTCTTCCCGTGATCGCCGGCTCGCACAACGGCTGGCGTACGGAGCAATTCGGCTGCGAGCCCGGCTGGATGCCGAACTGAGCGAGTTTTCGAAGCGCCCCCTCTACGAGCTTGATCCGGTCGTCCTGGACGCCCTGCGCCTTGGACTGTACCAGATTCGCGAGACGCGCATACCCGCGCACGCCGCCGTGAACGAGACACTGGAAGCAGTGCGGAGTCTGGTATCCGCCGGGGCGCGTGGGCTGATCAACGCGGTGTTACGTCGGGCTGAACGTGAAGGACGAAACACGGGTGTGTTTGGGAACCTCGATGAAGATCCAGTGCGCTACCTGAGCACGTGGGGGTCTCATCCGGAATGGCTGGTGCGACGCTGGCTGGATCGCTGGCCGCTTGCCGCGGTTCAACGCCTCGTAGAGAATGACAATCGTCCGCCGCGCGTAACCCTGCGGCTGCTGGATGCACGCAGATCCGCAGACGATTGGGACCGACTCGAAGCTGCGGGTCTGGAGAGGATCGAGGGTCATCCCCGCATGGTTCAGGTGACCAGCGGGTCGCCGCGCGACGCAATGAGTGTAGCGTTCGCGATCACGCAGGATCCCGCGGCTTCCAGTGTGGTAGACTATGTGAGCGAGGATCTCGAAGGGCCGCTCCTCGACGCATGCGCGGCGCCCGGTGGAAAGACGATGGGCCTGTGGCACGCATCGCCGGCCCGGCCGCTGATCGCCGCAGATGTTTCGGTGGATCGCCTCGTCAAGGTGAAAGAGGCTGCAGCGGCAACGGGCGCGGCGCCGTACCTGGTAGCCATGGACGCTCGCTTTCCGGCTGTACGGGCAGTGCGGTCGGTGTTGCTGGACGCGCCCTGCTCAGGAACCGGGGTGTTGCGGAGGAGGCCCGACGCTCGCTGGCGGCTGACGCCGGACCGCCTGGAATCGCTGGTGGCGCTCCAGGAGGCGTTGATCGAGGCGAGTGCGGCACTGGTCGAGCCGGGGGGCTTGCTGACGTACGCTACGTGTTCGCTGGAACCGGAGGAAAACGAACAACTGGTCGAAGGATTCCTCGCACGCCATCCCGAATATCGGCGGGACGGCGAAGGGGAGGCACAGGGTAGAGACTTGTTCGTCAAGCCGTGGGAACATGACTCCGATGGTGCGTTCGCATCGCGACTGAGAAGGAGACGGGCCGGATGACCTACAAGAGACGCCGTGGTTTGGGTGGGCGCCGATCGAACGGACCCGGCGAGGAAGCCGTTTCCGCCGGCCCCGGCAGACGCCGCATGCTGGTGAGCGCCGGCGTCGTCTTCGGCTGCCTGGTCGTCGGCTACGGGATCGCCGCGTTATGGCTATCTCCGACGTCAGCCAACGCCGAGGACAGCACGGTGCTCCGCGTTCCCGACGTTGTCGGATTGCCCGAAGCGGAAGCCCGCGGCACCATCGTTGCCACCGGCCTCGAATTCACCGTAAGGGGCGGACTCGCGCACCGCGCGGTCCCCGAAGGCGCGGTCGTGGCGCAGAGTCCGATGCCGGGTCAATTCGCCAGACCTGGAGCACCGGTCCAGGTCACGCTCAGCCGTGGCCCGGAGATCCACACGTTGCCCGACGTAGCCGGCTTGTCCGAACGGCAGGCCGACATCGTCCTCCAGCGCCTGGGATATGACGTCTTGATCGAACGCCGCCAGGATCCGATGGCCGCGGGGCGCGCCGTAGAGACGGTTCCCGGGGCAGGCTCCGACCTGGCGGTACCGAGTCAGGTCGTGCTGGTCATCAGCGAGGGAGCTCCTCTCGTCGTCGTACCCGATATGCTCGGCATGCACATCGACGATGCCCTGCGGATCCTGGCCGAGGCGCAATTGGAATTGGGCTCGATTTCGTTCGATGCAGACGCTCCCGAAGCTCCGGGACGGATCGTCGGCCAGTACCCACCCATCGGGTACAATCTGCGGGCAGGTGATGCGGTCGAACTCCGTGTGGCCGGAGACCCTGACCGGATAAACGACGATTCCGACGGTCGTCCGGACGGACCACGGGAGCTGCTGTGACCTGGCGTCGTTTTTTCCTGGACAACCTCGGCTTCAAGCTGTCGGCCCTGGTCATCGTCGCGCTCCTCTGGATCAGCGTGACGGCCGATGAACGTCAGGCGCAACCCGTGTCCACGAGAGTTGAATATGATGTAGCGGACTCCAGTTGGGTGCTGGTCGAAGGTCCGTCGGAGGTCAGCACCACGTTTCAGGGGCGCAACCGGGAACTCCTGGGCCTGTTGATGGAAGAGCCGGTCGTCACGGACGAAATCGACTCTGTCATGGGCCCGGACATGCGAATCCCGCTGCCGGTCGACCAGGTTACCTACAACCGCGATTTGGGCGTCGTTCCCAGCTTCATTACGCCAGCGGCTCTCGACCTGAGATTCGAGCGTCGCGTCTCCGCGCGAATCGCCGTAATCCCTGACGTACAAGCAATGCCTGCCGCCGGGTTCACCGTCCTGGCGCCGGTGCTGGTCGACCCGGACAGCGTGACGGTGCACGGCCCCGAATCGTGGATCACCGACCTGGATCGAATCTCGACTCGGCGTGTCGAACTGCAGGCACTGTCGAACACTGTAATGCGCGATGTCGGAGTGCGGGTGCCACCGAACGTACAGGGCGTCGACATCCTCCCCGCCTCGGTGGTCGTCACGGTCAACCTGGACTCCCTCGTCGTCCGGCGGCGCAGCGTTCCGCTCAGGCTGCAAGGCGCTGCTGCCGGCCTCGTGGCGGCCGATGCGGATTCGGTGACGGTCCTGGTTCGCGGAGCCGCGTCGATCGTGAGCGCCACGCTGGATGCGATCACCGAGGTCGTTCTCGAGGTGCCCGTCGTGCCGGCTGAACCGGAATTGCGGGACTTGTCGATCATGCTGGAGGGTGGAGGCCCGGTCGCAGCGGATGTGGACCCGGCCGCGGTCACGCTGCGACCCAGGACATGATCGCAACCGGCGAGTTCGCGGACGGTCCGGTACTCGGAATCGAGACCTCATGCGACGAGACCTCGGCTGCGGTGCTGATCGGGCCACGTCTCGCGGGCCACGTGATCCTCTCTCAGGACGCGCACGAGCGGTTTGGCGGCATCGTCCCGGAAATTGCCGCCCGGGCGCATCTGCGACAGATCGACCATGTCGTCGGCGAGGCACTCTCCGAGGCCGGGGTGGGGCCACGGGACATTGACGGTGTTGGCGTCACGGCCGGGCCGGGACTGATCGGAGCGCTCCTGGTCGGTCTGAACTGGGCGAAGGGCTTTGCCTATGCTCTGGGCCGGCCGCTGGTGGGTGTCCATCACATGGAGGCGCACGTGTACGCCAATTCGCTTGACGCACCAGGCTTGGAGCCACCGTTCGTGGCCCTGCTCGTGTCCGGCGGGCATACGATGCTGCTCCATTCCCGAGCGTGGGGGGATTACATACTCCTTGGAGAGACGCGCGACGACGCGGTCGGCGAGGCATTCGACAAGGTCGCACGGACGTTTGGGCTCGGCTTCCCAGGCGGGCCGGAAATCGAGCGAACCGCCCGGGATGGTCGGCCCGGACGGTTCCGGTTGCCGCGGCCGATGCTGACGTCCACCGATTTGCCGGGGGACTCGGCGTACCTCGACTTCTCGTTCAGCGGGTTGAAGACGGCGGCCGCATTGTTGGCCGGTGAGCTCACCTCGACGGGCGGGTCCGAACGTCTCGTACAGGCTCGACCGGACCTGGCAGCCGAGTTCCAGGAAGCCGTGATCGACGTGCTGGTCACCAAGACGCGGCGGGCGGTCGACCTCACCGGATGCAACCGGGTCGTGCTCGGCGGCGGTGTGTCCAGGAACCAGCACCTCCGCGAGCGCCTCAACACCGAGTTGTCAGGCACCGCAGAGGTCCACGCACCCCCGCCCCGCCTGGCGACGGACAACGCCGCCATGGTGGCTTGCGTGGCGCGACATCGACTGCTGGCGGGGGAGCGGTCCAGTCTGAGCCTGAACGCTGATCCGGCCTATCCCTTTCCGGGGCTGACGCCGCACCTAACTTAGGGGACCACATGTATCCGGAACTGATCACGCTCGACCTCCCGCTCATCGGAACGCTGACGATTACATCGTTCGGCGTGATGATGGCGCTTGCGTTTCTGGCAGCGTATCAGGTCGTGCGATCGGAGCTAAAGCGTCTCGGACGGGATCCGGAGTTCGCCGGCGATCTGCTCCTGGGCGCGTTGATCGGCGGCATCGTCGGCGCGAAGCTGTACTACGTGGTCCTCAATTGGGAACTTACCGCGCAGGACCCGTCCGGCATGCTGTTTTCTCGCGCCGGTCTCGTCTGGTATGGCGGGCTGCTCGGCGCCACCGCCCTCATGGTCTACCAGGTCCAACGCAGGGGTGAATCGAAACGGATCATCGCCGATGCGATCGCCCCTGGCGTCGCCGTCGCTTATGCGATCGGACGTTTCGGCTGTTTCCTCGTCGGGGACGATTACGGCCGGCCCACCGACAGCTGGGTGGGGATCGCTTTTCCAAACGGGTCGCCGCCGAGCACGGCTGGCAACCTGCGCCGGGTATTCGGTGTCTCGATTCCCGAATCCGTGACTGACTCGACGGTTCTCGCAGTCCACCCGACGCAATTGTACGAGGTCGGTCTGTCTCTGCTCATCTTCACGGCGCTGTGGCGGTTGAGATATCGCGGAAAGCCGATCGGCTGGCTGTTCTCTCTGTGGATCGCCCTCGCAGGCCTCGAGAGGTTCGTGGTTGAGTTCTTCCGAGCCAAGGACGATCGCTTCTTCGGTATGCTGACTCTGGCCCAGATCATCAGCCTCGCCCTGGTCGCCATCGGGTACTGGATGATGCGACGTTCCGCGACGCTTCGAAGCGACGATCCGGCTCGAGCGTGATGCGATCGCGGGATTCGGCTGTCGCCCTCGGCGCGAGTCCGGCGCGCGCTCTCCTCGTCGCGGTGGTCGCGCATGCCCTTGTTGCCGCAAGCCCCGGATCGGCTCAGGAGCTGGGTGAGCCGGAGGTGGTCGAGATCAGGTTCGAGGGCGTCGAGAGCTTCTCCGAAGGCGATCTCGAAAAGGCGATACTGACGCAGGCGACTAGCTGCCGTACGTTCGCTTTCGTGTTTCCACTTCCGCTCTGTCCCCTCACAGACTGGGGATTGGCGCACAGCCGCCGCTACCTCGACGAGACGGAGCTGCCGCTCGATCTTCTCAGGCTTCACCTGTTCTATCGTCAGCGAGGTTACCGGGAAGCTACGGTTGACACCGCGGTTGTCAGGGCGGACGGAAAAGCACGGATATCGTTCCTGGTCGCCGAGGGCGATCCGACTTTGATCCACGAATTCACGGTCCTCGGCACCGAGGGGATACTCTCCGCGGGTCGGCAGTCCGAAATCCTCGACATCGGGGTGGGTGACCCTCTCGACCTCTCGATTCTGGCGCTTGCCGAGGGTCGGCTGACCGCGGAACTCCGAGCTCGAGGTTACGTGAATGCCACTGTTCTGCGGGACTACTTCGTTCCACGCGGGTCGCGGCAGGCCGAGGTCACCCTTCGCATCGAGACGGGCCCGCGGGTGAGGGTGGGGCAGATCAGGATCGAGGGCTCCGCCGATGTCGGAGACGACATCATTCGGTCGCTGCTGTCATTTGAATCGGGCGACATCTTCCGCGACGGTGAGATCTTCGAGAGCCAGCGCCGGCTCTACAATCTCGAGGCGATTCGGTTCGCGAGCGTCACCTCCGAGCGGCGCTCCGACACGGATACGCTGATCGACCTGCGCATCCAGGTCGCGACTGCACCCAAGCGCACCATCGGAATCGGGTTCGGCATGGAAACCGATGAGTGCGGTCAACTGCAGGCCCGGTTGACGAATCGCAACTTCCTGGGCCAGGGTCGTGTGCTGCGACTGACGTCCAGGTTGTCGAACCTGTTCGCCGATCAGTTGCAGGGCGGCTTTCCGTGTACTGACGTCAGTCCGGAGGAAGTCTTTCAGGAGCTGAATTTCAGGGTCGAAGCGGCTTTTGAACAGCCGGTGTTTCGCGGCGGCAAGAACTCGTTGCGCGCTACGATCTACGGCGAAAAAGAGACGGTTCCGGACCTGTTCGTCCGCACGAGTACCGGCGGGGAACTGGCGTTCACGCACCGGTTCACCCCGAGCATGGCCCTTACCGCGTCGGTGAGTCCCGAGTTGACATCGTTCGGAGTCCAGTCGGCGGACATCTACTTTTGTGTGAACTTCGGCTTCTGCGACCCCGAGGACATCGGAGTGCTTTCCGAGCAGCGCTGGCTCTCACCCCTGGGTCTGTTGTGGGCGCTGGACCGGACCGACGACCGGTTCTCGCCGACCCGCGGCTTCTACGTTGCAGCCGGGCTCGAGCATGCCGGACCCGTGACTGGATCCGACTACCGCTACGTGCGGGCGACCATCGATGGCGCTGCTTTCAAGCGTCTGACCAGTTCTACGGTGCTCGCGGGTCATCTCCGCTTTGGTTCCATCGACGCGTTGCCCTCGCAGACATTCGAGGCGGGTACGACTGACGAGATCATACATCCGCGGAAACGATTCTTCGCCGGGGGCGCGGAAAGCGTGCGTGGGTTCGGCGCCAACCTGCTCGGTCCGACAGTGCTGGTCGTCGATGCCAACGACGATTGTCCGGACCTGGATCTGGATTCGTGCGTTGACGGGCTATCCGCGCGAGCGTTCGACCAACGGCCGGCCGGCGGAAACGCTGTCATCGAGGCGAGCCTCGAACTGCGGAGCGCGATTGGAGAGCGGTGGACACTGGTGGGATTTCTGGATGTCGGCCAGGTGTGGCGGACGCTCGGCGACCGCACGAACGTCACAGCCACCCCCGGGGTCGGCGTCCGGTTTAGGAGCCCGATCGGCCCATTGCGCCTCGATCTGGGGTACGATCCTTCAGGGCCCGCAGACCGACCCGTCGTTGCCGTTCTCGAAGGTGGAGACATCCAGGAATTGAACCGTACGATCCGCTTCGATCCGTTTACCGACGACGACCCGGGCCTGCTGCTGGAGATCGCCCGGCGTCTGCAGCTCCAGGTATCGATCGGCGAGGCGTTTTGAGATGATCCTGCCGGAGGACTTCGAATCGGAGGCTCCTCCTGCCCACGGTCCGGTGCGCCACAAGCTCGGTATCGGCGCCCGGATTCTGCTCTTCCTCGTCGGCGTTTCCTCGCTGACCCTGGCCGCGGGTTCCATTCTCCTCACGCAGACGGTCGTTGGACGGAGCGCTGTGGCGTCCTTCGTGGAGGACGAACTCGATCGCATCGTCGACGGAGACGCCGAGGTCGGGCCAATCCTTGGCGGTAACCTGCTGTCGAGCGTGCTCCTGGACCGGTTCGTCATCAGAGGTGCCGACGGTGAGGTTTTCGTGGCGCTGGACAGCGTCCGGATGGAATACAATCCGCTGAGCCTGCTCAGCGGCACGTACCGGTTCCGGGCGGTCACCGCGGCAAGGGCTCGGCTGCTTCTCCACCAGGATTCGACGGGCGTGTGGACGCACGACCGTATCTTTGCAGGTGACGAGGATTCCGGCCCGAGTTCCACGCGGATCCTGTTGACGGATCTCGCCGTGCGCGAGGGAACGGTCGAAGTCCGAACTCCGTGGGGTACCGGTCTCACGGGATCCGCGCGGGCGGCCCACATCGCGAGGGGATTGAGCGGTGAGGCCCTGTGGCGTGTCGAGTCGTCGGGACCCGACGCTTACGAGCGGGTCGTTCGGCTCGATTCGCTGTCCGGACTCTTCCCGCTCGTCCGCCTGGTCGATCCCGTTCGGCCCCTTCGCATAGAAATGGAGGGGCTGCGCACACGAGCGGCCGTCGTGACCCAGGACCTCGATATCCAGCGGTTCAACGGTGCGGCGGTCCTCCGAGATTCCATCGAGATCAGCATCGACCGGCTGGAGTCAGCGACCAGCTCCTTCGAAGGAGAGGGGTGGGTGCTTCCGACGAGCCCGGTCGCGTTCGCGTTCGACCTGCAGGCAGACGCGCTCGGCTTCGAGGACCTGCAGTGGCTTCCGGTCCCCCTGCCCACCAGGGGAGGAGGTCCAGCGGACGTGCGCCTGTATACGCGTCCCGATGCAGTCATGGTCGCTGAAATTGACCAGGGCGACGTCCGTGTCGACGAGTCACGAATCCGCGGAGGGTTCGTGCTGCACCTGGAGGATACGCCGCGCTTCGAGGGATTGAATCTTGACCTGAGATCCGTCCGCCTGGCCACCGTCGACGAGGTCCTGGGCCGCGAGTCGCTTATCGACGGACTCGTTTCCGGGCCGCTGAGCGGGCGTGGGCCGGTGACCCTGCTTGACCTGACCGCGGATCTGGAGCTCAGGAGCCTGCCCGCGGCCGACACCATCGAACCATCCTTCCTCGCGGTCGACGGGGGTCTAGCTCTCGTCGAGCCCCGCGTGATGCGAGGGCTGGCCCTGGACATGAGGGATTTCGAGCCCCGGTGGACGCTCGCCGTAGGCCTCGAATCACGGTTCGCGGGTCGGGCCACCGGCATCGCCTCGCTCGACGGTACGGCGGGTCGTGAAGTCGCGTTTACGATCGACACGGATCATCGGCTGCCCTCGGGAGCGGTGTCATCGGTAACGGGCGACGGCACGATTGACCTGTCGGCGCCAGGCGAATCGACGATGGATGTCCGGCTCGATTTCCAGCCACTCGCGGTAGCTGCGACGCGACCGTGGCTGCCGGACGTTGATCTGGTGGGCGAGGTTCGCGGACCCCTGTCCGCCCAGGGTCGCCTCGATGATCTGCGAATTGTCGCGGACCTTAGAACGCCGCGGGGTCTGCTGAATTTCGACGGCCGATTCGACATCGAATCCCCCGAACAAACGTACGACGCGCGGCTGCAGGCACGGG
>JARFPW010000076.1 GCA_029288095.1 Gemmatimonadota bacterium | reverse complement strand
GGGCTCGGAGATGTGTATAAGAGACAGGGCACGCTGGGTCAGCCCGAGGTTGCCACCCTCGCCAATGACCCGGCACCGCAAATCGGCAGCGTTCACGCGCACTGCGTCGGTGCCGGGATCTCCGACCTGGGCGTGCGTTTCCGTTTCGGCCTTGACGTAGGTTCCAATCCCACCGTTCCACAGCAGATCCACCGGAGCCGTGAGGATCGCCTGGATCAGCGCGTTACCATTGAGTTCGGTCGCGTCTATGCCTAGCCGAGCCCGTACCGGCTCGGAAATTGGAATCCGCTTGGCGCCGCGCTCGAAGACGCCGCCGCCCTCGCTGATCAGCGCGCCGTCATAATCCTGCCAGCTTGATCCCGGAAGGTCGAACAGGCGCTTTCTCTCGTGCCAGCTCGTCTCCACGTCCGGACTGGGATCGAGAAACACGTGGCGATGATCGAAGGCGGCAACGAGTTGAATGTGCCGGCTGAGCAGCATGCCGTTACCGAACACGTCTCCGCTCATGTCTCCAATCCCAGCCACGACGAAATCCTCCGACTGGATGTCGGAGCCCATCTCACGGAAGTGCCGCTTCACGCATTCCCACGCACCCCGCGCCGTGATACCCATCGCTTTATGGTCGTAGCCCTTCGACCCTCCGGACGCGAAGGCATCTCCGAGCCAGAAACCCCTGTCGGCCGCTAGAGAGTTGGCCGTGTCGGAGAACCGGGCCGTACCCTTGTCGGCCGCGACCACGAGGTATGGATCCTCCCCGTCTCGGACCACTGTATCGGCTGGATGTACGATATTGCCTTCGACGACGTTGTCGGTGACGTCCAGCAGCGCCTCCACGAAGTCTGTGTAGCTGGCAATCCCGGCAGACTTCAATTCAGCGCGATCCGATGGTGGATCAGCGATCGTGAACGCGCCCTTGGCCCCCGCAGGAACGATCACGGCGTTCTTCACTTGCTGCGTCTTCACGAGACCGAGGACTTCCGTCCTGAAGTCCTCGGGGCGATCGCTCCACCGCAGACCACCGCGGGCTACCTCGCTCATCCTGAGGTGCGTGCCTTCCGTCCGCGCACAGTTGACCCACACCTCAAACTTCGGAATCGGCTGCGGCATGAAGTCGACCGCCGAACAGTCGAACTTCAGCGCGATCGCCCGATCGGCCTGGTCCTGGAACGTTGGCTGGAAGTAATTGGTGCGCACGGTTGCATGGATCAGGGCAAGCAGGCGTCTCAGCGTCAGGTCGTCTTCGATGCTTCGGACACCTTCGACGTACTGGAGAAACGAGTTCCCCAGGGCGACAAGCGTCGTATCCCGGTCGTCCTCCAACGCTGGATCGAATTGAGCGGAGAACAGGTCAAATAGCAGTCGCGCTGCCCGGGGGTGGTCCATTAACGGTCGCCGAACTCCGAGTCGACTGGGAACGGCGCCGATCTGGAACGCGTAGGCCGCGTACGCATTCAGCAGCGCGGTCTCCCGCCAGGTAAGGCCAGCGGACAGAACGAGGCAGTTGATCTCCAGGTTGCGGGCCCATCCATGTCGCAGGGCGAGGAACGCGTCCGACACCCGTCGTTGGGCCGCCTCACGATCGATGTCCCACTGCCCTGGCACCTCGACTTTGAACGCGTGAATCGTCGAGGCGCCTGCGTCGCTCGTCTCCACGTTGTAGGCATCGGCCTCGAAAACACGAAACCCCAGGTTCTCGAGCACGGGCATGACATCGCTCAGCACGAACCGGGCTCCGCGATCGAACATGCGGAGTTCGAATCGGTTGGGCTGCGGCGGATCCTGCTCTGCCAGGACGATTTGGCCCTCGCCGCTGCTTCGCATGGCTTCCAGGCTGCCGATGTCGTCCACTACTGTTGGAACACGCGTCGCCGCCCTGTATTCGGGAGGAAACGAACCGCGATAGCGATCCGCCAGTTCCGCCGCCAGGCCGCGGTCGTGACGCCCTTCCAGCCGCACTCCGAGTCGCTCACCCCACGTCAGTACGGTTTCGCGAATCGCCTCCCGGATCGCTCCCAGATCAATCGTGTCCAGGTCCTTGACGTCCGAGGCCAGGTAGAAGTGCAACCGTGCCTGCTCTCCTTCCCCGATAGTCAGGTAGTAGTTGAGCAGGCGCCCCTTGAAGGCTTCGACGAGGATTTCCTGCACGCGGTGGCGCACTTCGCCGGAGAACTTCCGGCGCGGCAGAATGACCATCACGTTGGCACCGCGCGCGAGCGCGTCCGGTCGGGAGTAGATCAGGATCTCCTCCGTCCCGTGCATCTCGACAACGGCGTCCACCATGCCGAGCAATTCGGCAACCGGCGTCAGGAACAGGTCTTCCTTGGGGAGGCCGTTGAACGTCCTCACGATGAGACCGTGGTCATGAGAACCTCGGTCAACCTGCTCCGCCTCCAGGATTTCACGCAGCTTCCGCCGTAAAATCGGAATTTGCGAGGCATCCTGGGCAAATGCCTTCGCGGTAAACAACCCGAGAAAGCGGCGCTCGGCCAGCACCTGTCCGTCCGGACCGAGCTTCTTGATGCTGATATCGTCCATCCGGGCACGCCGGTGCACCGGAGACACCGCGTTGGTCTTCGAGACGATCAGCAACGGCCCGCCAACGACTCGGGCTCGGAGGCCCGCCGGCAAGGAATCGATGGGCGTGGGCGCCGAGAAGGCCGATCGGGATTCATCTCGCAGGATGCCCAGACCCGAGCCGGGATCCACGTGGACCAGTGACTGGTCACCGCTCGAATCCAGGACATAGCGCCGGAATCCCAGGAACACGAAATTGCCCTCTCCCAGCCACTCCAGCAGTTCCTGCACTTCCTGGATCTCGGGAGCACGCCAGGACATGGCCAGCTTCGCCTGCTCGAGATCGGCGACGATGTCGCCGAGCCGCTCGAGCATCGGGTGAAAGTCCTCGGTGGCCTTCCTCAGCAGTCCGAGGTGGTCCTCGGTCTCCGCGCGCAGCTCTTCCGCCTCATCGGCGGTGAGCGCACCATCGAGCACGAGGAGCACGGCCGACAGCCGACCTCCCTCCGTCATCCGGTCGTGAATCGTCTCGATACGGCCGTCGTCCGCCCGATGGAGAACCAGGACCGGGTGCAGGAGCGCCTCGATCGACAGGGAGCGCCCATGCATCGCTTCACGAAGCGTCTCCACGATGAATGCGGAGTCGGGCATCGCGGTGAGAAGGTAAGTGCGGTGTTCTGCTTCCGACGGCAGAACCGCAGCGGCTACCTCTCCTTCGGGCGTACTCTCTACAAGCTGGTACAGGGCGAGGATCGCTTTTGCCAACGCGGCCACGTCCTGTTCGGCCAGCCAATCCTCCGACGCCCTGCGCAACAACCGACGAGCGAAGTCCTCCACGACCGGGAGGCACCCCTCGGAACAGCCGGCCATTAGCTCGGAAACCAATTCCAAGAACGGGCCGTTTCTCGCCGCCGATACTTCCATCGAAAGCTGCTCCCCGCTGTGTCGCGCGTGGGTCTAGACGTTGCTGGCCGGGATCGTGGGTCCAATACTGACGACATTCTGCCGTCGGAGACCGACGCATACAACCGGCTACGACAATTCTATGCAAGTTTCGCTTCATTCTTCAGACTTGTGAGCGTTTCCCGGCGGATCCGGGTCCAATGGCGCTATGCCCTGCGCCAGACCAGCCGCGCGATTCGATCTCTGTCGGAGCGGTACGAGATCGGAGACGGGCTCGTCGTTGTTCTGGCCGCCGCAATTGGCGTCATGGCCGGCCTGACGGTCATCGGCTTCTACGGCTTGCTTGATTGGATCAGGTCAATCGCAGGGTGGGCGAGGGAGACGACCGGCGGTTCGGACCTCCCGTGGCTGGCCCTCGCCGTCGTACCTGGTGGCCTGTGGCTTTCGACACGCATCCTGGCGGACGCTCAGGATCGGGCCATGGTCCCGACTCTCATTCGCTCTTCGGTGCGGCAGGGGGGACGGCTGTCACTGGTGCCGGTAACGCGAAAGCTGGCCGGGGCGGCGGTCACGATTGGCGCGGGTGGTTCACTGGGCGCGGAAGGCCCCGTCGCCGTAGCCGGGGCCCTGGTCAGCTCCGCCATGTCCCAGACCCTCCGGTTCAGCCAGCGGCGTGCCCGGGTTCTGCTCGCCTGTGGAACGGCGGCAGGCATCTCGGCGGCGTTCAACGCACCCATCGCCGGAGTCCTGTTTGCGCTCGAGGTCGTCCTCGGGACGTTCGCCGTGGGGGCCATGAGCCCGGTGGTCGTGGCCAGCGTCATGGGCGCCGTGGTCTCACGGCGCTTCCTCGGCGACAGCCCCGCCTTTGCAATTCCGTCCGAGTTCATGTTCGTCTCGGCGTCGGAATTCCCCGTCTATGTGGCCTTCGCGATCGCCTGCGGCGTGCTTGCCTGGGCTTTCGTGCGTGTGTTCTACGGCACCCAGGATGTGCTCACGTCGTGGATCCCGAGCGTGTCCAACCGGGCGCTGGTGGCGGGGCTCCTCGTGGCCGGCCTCGGGCTGATGCATCCTGAGCTGCTGGGCGACGGACGGCATGGCATCGAGCTCGTTCTGTCCGCGCAGCTGGCGGGCGTCACCGCCCTGGGCCTCGGCCTCGCGAAGATCCTGAGTTCGGGTCTGACAGCCGCCGGAGGTGGGGTGGGTGGTGTGTTCACTCCGTCGCTGCTCGTCGGCGCATCCTTTGGCACGTTCTTCGGACTGTCCGCACAGCAGGTATTCCCCGCCCTGGACATAACGCCCGAGGCCTACGCACTCGTCGGGATGGCCGCTGTCGTCGCCGGTGCGACGTTCGCACCGCTGACCGCGATCATCATGATCTTCGAGATGACCGACGACTACGGGCTGATCCTGCCACTCATGCTCGTCACCGTCGTCAGCTACATCGTCGCCAGGCGACTGGGCCAGGAGTCCATCTACTCCGAGGCACTCGCACGGACGGGCGACCGCATCGTCCATGGAGCCGATCGTTCGGCGCTCGAGAACCTGCGGGTCGGTGACTGTTACGATCGCGATCCCCATGTCGTGCTCGAGGACGCACCTGTCAGGCAGCTGCTTACTCAGATCCGAGGATCGCAGCAGACGAGCTTTCCGGTCGTGAACCGGGAGCTGGAGCTAGCGGGGATGCTCGGCTATCAAGAAGTCGCCAGGGCCCTGGAGGAAGGTCTGGCCGACCTGATCATCGCGGCCGACCTGCAGGTGCCCGACCTCGAGACAGTCATGCCGGACGATTCCTTGCTGGTCGCCATGCGTAAGATGAACCTCAGGGACGTGGACGTTCTCCCGGTGGTCCAGGGACGCGATTCCCGGCGTTTGTCCGGTCTCTTGAGCCGGGCGGACATCATGGAAGCCTATGAGACCCGGCTGTTGCTGAACGAGTAGTCCGGATCAACCGGGCGCGCCCGCTATCTCCGCTGATTTCTTGAGTCTGGGCAGTCCGAATGTGACGAACAACGCCGCCAGGAGCAGCACGATCATCAGCCCCTGTGCGGCCACCGTCTCGACAGTCGGATAGACGCCGAGGCCCGGTAGCATCGGCAAGCCCGGGAGCGGCGTTATCCCGACCACACCAGCCTCCTGGAGCTCGGCGATTCCGGCTCCAGCAAAGATCGTCGCCATGAGGTAGAGAATCCCGCTCGTCATGGCGAAGAACGGCCGCATCGGTATCCGTACCCCCAGACGAGTGAACGCCATGTAGATGAGAGCCAGCGCGGCGAGACCCACGACGAACCCGAGCACAATCGGCAGAATGGCCCCCGCAGCCATCGCGGTGAGGGCCTTGTAGAACAGGACGGTCTCCACACCCTCCCGAAACACCGCCAGGAAAGCCACGCCGCCAAGGGCCAGCCCTCCGCCCGCCCCGACAGCTACGTGCATGCGTTCCTTCAAATACTGCTCCCATCGACCGTGCTGAAGTTTCGACACCAACCAGTAGCTCACCGAAAACAGGACGGCGACCGCGACGAGCATCGTAGCCCCTTCGAGGACTTCCCTGCGCGCGGGCGCCACTTCAAACAGGGCCTGGAGCAGAACGGCAACGGCGACGCTCGCTCCAACCGCTGCCAGGACTCCGGCGTACACCGTGCGGCGGGCCTCCGGTCGTCCCGTCTTGATCAGGAATGCGATGATCGCGCCGATGATCAGGATCGCTTCAAATCCTTCGCGGAGGATGATCACGAACGACTGTATCGCCAGTCCCAGGTTCGACGGCCGCTCGGCAGCCAGAGTACGAGCTGCAGCGGCCAGAGCGCTGTCGACGCCGGCCCTGTCCGGGGTCGTCGAAACCGAATTCAGGTCTGCTCGGAGGTCCGCGAACTCCTTCTCGACCCTTACGACCGCGCCCCGATCCCGTGCGCCGAGCGCCGGCTCGAGAGCCTCGAACTGCAAGTAGGCCGACATCACGTCCGCCAGGGCCGCGTCGCGGTCGCCGGCGGCAGCAGCCTCGAGGGACGAACCAAGGAGCGCGTCGATCGTGCCGAATCGCTCGGTCATCTCCAGGTCGGCATTCAACTCCGGGACGCCGTCGAACGGCTCGCCCGTCTGTGCCCGCAGGTAGGCGACGATACCGCGGATGGCGGAATCCTCCGGATCCTCCTGGTGAAGCTCGGCCACGCGGGTAGCCAGATCGACGTCCGTCCATGCCGCCATTTCCACCGGATCGGACCACGAGCGGATCAGTCCGCTGACCGGCGCTCCGGGGGCCAGGGCGAGGCTCCGCCCCTCCGCCACCTCGGCCGCTCCGAACCTCAGCGTCTGTAGGTACGCGACGACGTCCCATCTCTCCTGCAGGTCCAGCAGATCCTGCCATCCCTCCATCGCGGTCGCCGGGACTCCGAACGACAAGACCTCGAAATCTCGCTGCAGGCTCGCTTCCCGGGCACGCTCAGCCGCGGTGAGATCGGCCGGTGGTGGATCGAGATCTTCCCCTTCGATACCGTCGCCGCGGCCGAGATCTCCGTGGCATTCGGCGCAGTTGATCCGATACACCACGGCTCCGCGACGCGCGGACGGCCGGTCTTCGGCGAATCGGATGCGGATCGCGTCCCAGCCGGCCGCGATCGCGTCGGTCGCGACCTCCGCGAGCGAAACGAACTCGCCGGGATCGACTCTGGCGTCGATCGCCGGAAGCAGTCGGGCAGATGCCTCCCGGGCCCTGGCGTCGCTGCCCGGGTATGCAGAGACCGGCAGGGCCGCGAGCCTGCGAAGCGCCTCTTCGGTGAATTCGTAGGCCTCTTCGTACTCGGCCTCGTTGATGATCCTGCCGTCCGACACCGCATCGACGTACTCGCTCGACGCAAGATCGATCAGCGAAATGACGGCGCCCGCCCGATCGGCGGGAGAGGATTGCGCAATGTCCTGGGCTGCAGCGGGAGCCGCGAAGCCCAGCAGGCCCAAAGCCAGCGCTATCTGTCGCGTTGAAGTATGTCGCACGGTATCCGTAAGCGCTGTTCGGCCAACTGGCGTCGGGCGCGGATGAGATTGATTCTCAACGAGCCGATATACTACTGATTGAGAACATCTCCATCAAGTCGACGGCGTTGCCTGCCAGGCTGTATGTTGCGGTAGGATTCCTCATTACCCATACCAGGGGCGGAGCCAGTGATCCTAGGCATCGGAATCGACCAGGTAGATACGACGCGCATTGCGGATCTATTGGATCGATTCGGGGCGCGCGGCGAACGCCGCCTGTTCACCGACGAGGAGCTGCGACGTTGCGGAGACAGACCCCGGCCGGCCGAGTGTCTTGCCGCACGTTTCGCCGCGAAGGAGGCATTCGTAAAAGCCCTCGGAACCGGACTCCGCGGGATGGCGTGGACGGAGATCGAGGTCCGGGGCGCCGAGAACGAGCGGCCTCAGTTGATCTTGCATGGAAACGCTGCGCAGGCGTTCGAGCGACGCGGCGGGACCGGGATTCACGTCAGCCTGACGCACGAGGCGGGCACCGCTACCGCTACCGTTCTGCTGGAAACCGCCGACTGACTCAGTCCGCCGGACGCACGACTCCCACGAGCCCTTCCGAAAGACGTTGGCCGAAGTCCCCTTCACCCAGAACGTCGATGGCCACGCCACCCCGGGTCTCCGACGCATGGATCATCCGTACCCCGTCGATGCAGACTCCGACGTGCGACACCGGTTGGCCATCCCACGCAAAGAACCACAGATCGCCGGCCCGAGTGTCGCGCACTACCTCGGCAAACGCAGCCAGGTACGCTCCCTCGAACTGATCCCGGCTGTCGCGGGCCATCGGAAAGCCGTGGAGGCCAAACACGGCTTGCACGAACCCCGAGCAATCGGCTCCCTGTTTCGTTCGGCCGCCCCAGACGTACGGCGTCCCAAGCCAGTCGACCGCCGTCCCGACAACGGCAGCAGGGTCCGGCGGGTAGCGGACGGCACGGTCGATGTCAGCGACGATGCGGTCAGGCTCCGACAGATTGGCCTGGTGGCCGTCGGGAAGCCCCACGGCACCGGGAACTCCTGAAGCTATGCGCGCGCCCCACGGCGCGTGCCGCGGAGTCATGGACTCATCGTCGAGCGCCACGAGACCCGTTCCGAGGCTCGTCATGTCGGCCGTGGCCGCCCAATCAGTCGCCTCCGCATGGCTGCATGTCCTTAGACTTCCTCGGGTCACGAAACCCTCGTAAGCGTCCGGAGCGCGAACGTATGCCCACTGTTGCGGCAGGGGTGAAGCGTCCGGTGGTCCCTCGAGTTCGAGGACTTCTCCAAGCAGCACCTGACTGACCATCTCGGATCCGTGCCGGGGCTCGCGGCGCAATGGTGCCCAGGAAACGCGGACGATTGCCCACGTCACGATGGGAACCTGCAGGGTACGGGAGGGTTCCAGTCAGCGAGCGCCCCCGGAGCCTCGGAACCTACCTTGGATCCTATCCCCGCAGTCGATCCGCGGCCGAGGGGGCTGCTCGCCACTGGAGGCCGAAAGGCCGTTCCTTCGAGACAATAGGCAGCGCGGCCTTCATCGCGCAAACTTTCCGTCACGAAGACTGCAACTCCCGCTGCAGAAGCCATTCCAGGTCGGTGTCCTGCAGCTGCTCCCAGTCCAGACCAATGAAGCCGTGCGCCGTATCCGCCCGCACCAATCCGAATGTCGCCGGACGCCGGCCGTAGAAATACAGCCCCACCTCGGCGGACGTAGCCGGGGTGAGCGTGCGGTCCGCGTGACGCAGTCTCAGATGCCGAAAGGGACGCCCGTCATGAATCGAGCGAGTGTCGTCCCGCTCCACGCACAGGCTGACCTGGAGGCCGAACGACAGGTCGCGTGCATGACCGGCGGCTAACGAATCGATCGGACTGCCCGGGCGCATCGGCAGCCAGCGTTCCGGGTTTTCAGCGTGGCCCCGCAGGTCACGGGCGACTTGCCGCAGTTCGATCGCACCCGGCGAGAGATCCACGACCTCCTGGGCCAGGACCCGCGGCCTTTGCTCGATGATGTCGAGCAGGAGCCACGTCTGCGGATACCGGCGCTCTCCGAGGTCGATGAGTCCGTCCATCAGTCGGTGGTCCGCCCGTAGCGGTCCTCCAGCCGGACGACGTCGTCCAGTTCCGGCGTGCTCACCTCGAGGATGACGCTGTCCTTCACCGCCTCCATGCGGTGGACGGTGTCGGGTGGGATTTCGATGGCTATTCCCGGCAACCACTCGAATTCCTGGTCATCTCGGGTGAACCGCATCCGGCCGGACAGCAGGTAGAGTGTCTCATGCTTCTCGACGTGCTTCTGGAGGGAGAGCAGGTGGCCGGCATTCACCTCGAGGATCTTGCCCGCATACCGATCCGTGTGAGCGTACCACAACTCACGTCCCCATGGCTTGTCTACGATCTTGGGCGTGTATCCAGTGTTCATGCGGGCGAATATACCGGAACCCTGCCCTCGAACAACCGGGGAATCCCGGTGGCGGGAGCGTCAACGGTAGTCGTGGCTCTTCACGGTCAAGGTGGCGCCGGTGAGATCAAGGCGTTCCGCCGTCCGCACGAGGACGTTCACAACTCCGCTTTCCTTCTCGACCACGCCACCAAACAGGACGAGCGGCGCTCGCAGAGTATCCCGCAACTTCTCCCGTCGATCGGGCATGATAACGAAGTTCGAAAACCCGGTCTCGTCTTCAAGCGTGATGAACATCACACCCTTAGCCGTGCCCGGGCGTTGACGGCAGATCGCCATCCCCGCGACTTCGACCCGGTCACCATCGCTTGCTTGCTTGAGCCCTGCTGCCGTCAGTACCCCGCGGTTCTCCAGCGCCGGGCGAAGATGGGATACCGGGTGTCCAATCACCGACAATCCTGTACAGCGATAGTCGGCCGCGATTCGTTCGATCCGGGTCATCGGCGGCAGCGTCTTTCCTACGGAAACGACACGTCGGGCCAACGGACCGGCATCGCCCCGCACCTGACGCAGCAACTCCCACAGCGCGTCGCGCCGGCCGGGCCACAGCGTCTCGAATGCGCCCGCTTCCGCCAGGATCCGCAATTCACGGGCACCGAGACCGCTACGTCGCACGACATCCTCCACGGAACGGAACGCCCCCTGTGCACGAGCTGTCTGCAGCCGTTCACGCGCCTTCGCGCCCAGGCCACGCACCAGGCGGAGACCGATCCGCAGGGCAGGTGATGGAACGGTCTCCGCACCGCGATCCTCCGATCCGCGCTCCAGCGTCGTGTCCCAATCGGAAAGCGCGAGATCGACCGGACGAATCTCGACATCGTGCAGTCGGGCATCATGGATGATCGTCCCGGGTGAATAAAACCCCATCGGCTGCGAG
>JARFPW010000070.1 GCA_029288095.1 Gemmatimonadota bacterium | reverse complement strand
ACCGATAACTTCCCCACGCGCTACGTGATCAATGACGCCTGTGTCCTGCTCGGAATCCCTCTGGCGTATGGCGCGATCCTCCGCTTCGACGGACAGGCGTCCGTGTTCGCGGCACCTGGCGGCCCATGCTACCGATGCCTGTTTCGGGACCCTCCCCCTCCGGCACTCGCCCCGAGTTGTGCGGAAGCAGGCGTACTCGGAGCGCTTCCGGGTGTCGTCGGATCCATCCAGGCCGCCGAGACGATCAAGTTGATCACGGGTATCGGCACGCCGCTCGTCGGTCGGCTGCTGCTGATCGATGCGCTGGACGGTGAGTTTCGATCCCTGGAGATTCGGCGGGACCCGGAGTGCGTCGTCTGCGGCGACAATCCGACGCTTACAGGGCCGGTGGACTTCGAGGAATTCTGCGCGGATAGCGTGGATTCCGGTGCCGAGGAAAGCCCGTTCGCGATTCCCGCCGGATACCAGCTACCCGTGCCGCTTCCCGCGGTCGATGCGCTCGAACTCAGGGAGATGCTTGACCGCGGCAGGCGGCTGCAACTGGTCGACGTCCGCGACCCGGCAGAACATGCAATGTGCAGCCTGGCAGACCTCGGTGCGGTGTCCCTTCCCATGGCGGAGCTGGAGGCCCGGCTCGACGAGATCGACCGAAAGGTCGAGGCGGTGCTGTTTTGTCGCACGGGAAGGCGGTCGATGGAGGCCGTGGAATTCCTGCACAGCCGGGGGTACGGACGTGTGTTGAACCTCGCTGGAGGGATCAACGGCTGGGCCCGCGATGTGGACCCGAGCATGCCTACCTACTGAGCGGTCGTTCGCGCCCGATCCGCACCTGGCGCACATCCTGTACACCCGGAATCTCACGCACGCGGGCGAGTTCATCAGCAGACAGGTCGACGTCGAGGCTGACGACGCCGAGCGCCCGTCCGGCATCGCGGTCCCTGGATTGATGGAACTCCCCGATATTCACGTCGGCCTCCGCCAACACGGTACCGAGCCCACCGATCACACCGGGCACGTCGACGTTCGACACGAACAGAAGTGTTCCGACCGGGGAGAGTTCAACCCGGAATCCGTCGACGCGGAGCAACCGTGGTCCCCCGCGGACAGTTAGCTTGCCCGCGACCTGCCGGGTCTCCGTTCCGGTTACGGCGGTCAGCTCTATCCAATCCTTGCCACGACCCTCGGGTGCGACTCGAGATCGACTGACCTCGATGCCGCGTTCTTCTCCCAGCACCAGGGCGTTGATGACATTGAGGGGGCCGGCGAGCCGGCGGGACAGGTAGCCTTCCACGGCGGCCGACGCCACGAGCTGGAGCATGGCTCCGGGCGCACCCGTATACCGTACGGCGATCGACTCGGTGGCGCCTCCGGTGAGTTCTCCGAGCACCGTCCCCAACCGACGGGCAAGATCCAGCGCCTCGTTCGCTCGGTCGCGGTCGGCCATGGGCACGGACGGAACGTTCACGGCGCTACGAAGGTCCCCTTCGAGCAATGCGTCCCGCACGGCCCGTGCTATTTCGATCGCCACCTCTCGCTGCGCTTCGGGGGTGGACGCGCCGAGGTGAGGCGTCATAATGAGGTTCGGGCACTCACGCAGCGGGTGATCCGCCGGGAGCGGTTCGTGCTCGAACACGTCGAGCGCGGCGCCACCCAGGGATCCCTCTCGAAGCGCCGTCGCCAGCGCGATCTCGTCGACGATGCCTCCGCGCGCCGCGTTGATCAAAACGGCTGTCGGAGACATGTGCCCGATCTCTTCCGCGCCGATCAGACCCTTGGTAGCATCCCCCAGCGGTACATGAACCGTCACGAAATCAGACACCGTAAGCAGTTCCTCGAGGGACAGCACATCGACATGGAGGTCCTCGGCCCGATTCGCCGTGAGGTACGGATCTGTCACTACGACCTTCATCCCGAAGGCCCGGGCACGGCGAATCACTTCGGTTCCGATCCTTCCCGCACCAATAACTCCCAGTGTCTTCCCGGCCACCTGAGCACCGCTGATCGATTTGCGATCCCAGCGACCCGCGCGCATCGATGCAGCAGCCTCGGGGATCCCACGCGCCGCAGACAGAAGCAGCGCGAACGCGAGCTCGGCCGTCGAGATCGTATTGCCCCCGGGAGCATTCAGGATCGCGATCCCACGACGCGTCGCAACCTCGAGATCGATGTTGTCGAGGCCCACGCCCGCGCGTCCTATCACTTCCAGCGCATCCGCGTGCCCGAGCAACTCCGCGTCTGCCATGGTGGCGCTCCGGACGATCAGTCCGGACGAGCCGGGCAGGCCGGCGAGTAACTCTGAACGCGACCGGCCGGAATAGTCGTCTACGGTCAGGCCGACGGACGAATTGAGAATCTCCAACCCCTCATCCGACAGCGGGTCGGCCAGGATCAACCGCTTGTCAGTCACTCTGCACCCCCGTCCGATGCCACGTTGGCAACCGTGCTGTGCATGGTCGCCTCAACGACCGCCGTCGTCGACTCCAGTACCACCTCGAGCTCCGCCTCCGTGTGGTCACCCATGTGGCCGATACGAATTACAGCCTCCTTCAGCTTTCCGTACCCGGGAGCAATCGTGATCCCCTTTTCAGCCAGGCCGGCGACGATGGCCGTACCCGAAACGCCCTCAGGGAGCGAGACAGCCGTTACGGTCGGGGATCGGTACCCCTCGGGCGCGAGGACATCAAAGCTGGCGCCTGTTGAAGCGGCCAGCTCCGCGGTCCAGCCAGCGGTTCGGCGAGCCATCCGCTCGTGACGGGCGAAGCGCTCCTCCAGGCCCTCTGCGAACATGCGCTCCAGCTGGCACTGCAGCGCATAGAACAGCGAGACGGCCGGCGTGTTGGTAGTCGAGAATTCGCGTGCTCGCCGGTCGAACTCGACCAGATCGAAGTAGAAGCTGCGGCTCGGGATGGATCGGGCACGCGCAAGCGCTCTTTCCGAAGCAACCGCGAACGCCAGCCCCGGCGGCAGCGCGAGGGCCTTCTGCGACCCGGTGAGCAGGAAATCCACTCCCCAGGCTTCGAACTCGATTTTCGTACCGCCGACGGAGGTGACTCCATCTACGGCCAGCAGCACATCCTCGAACCCGGCGACGACCTCTGAAAGTTGCGGGACGGGATTCAGCACGCCGGTCGACGTCTCCGAGTGCACGACCGTCACCAGGTCGTAGCGCCCGGGTGCTTCGTTGAGCGCGTCCCTGAGCAGGTTGGGAGTATGCGGGTCACCCCAGTCGACGTCGAGGCGGTCTGCGGGCACGCCGCAGCGCTCGGCAATCGCATGGAACCGCGCTCCGAAAGCGCCTCCTACCAGGCAGAGGGTCCGGCGTCGGCTCAGGTTGCGGATAGCCGCTTCCATGAACCCGGTCGCCGAAGACGTGGAGATGTACACGGGGCGATCCGCGCCAAAAACCAGGCGCAATGGTTGATCGACAGACGCGAGAACATCGCGCATTTCTGACCCTCGATGGCCGATGACCGGTCTCTGCATCGAGGCCAGCACGTCCGGGTGGACTTCCGTCGGACCAGGGAGGAAGAAGCGGCCGAAATCCGCGTGTCGGGTCATGTGCCGGAAGGTCTATCGGGGTCCGCTCGCTGGCAAGGTGTCAGGCCGAGGTTGACGGCGTCCGGTCGGGTTCCGACTTTCCGGCGACGCTCACCCGGCGAGGTGCCGGATTACCCGCGGCACGGTCAGGAGAAGTGACAGCCACATGCGGTACCTGGTAATGACAGAGATGCCGGCCGAGGAGGTGCTCAACCGGGCCCGCGAATTCTTCGCCGAGCACTCACGGCTGGACGCCGTCGAGGTGGAGGCGGACCATCTGTCATTTACCGGTTCTCTGGGTAGAGCTGACATCCGGGTGGATCGGGATCATGGCCACACAAACGTCCGGGTCGAAACGGATGGTGTCGCGGGCCTCGACATTACAGATCTGACGAAACGTTTCCTGTATACGCTGGGGCATGTATGACGACAGACCCGCAGGCCGCGTCGGGATCCGTGACCGTACGACTCGTCATGCCCGATCGCTGGCTGGAGCATGTGGAGAAATTTCCCGCCGATACGCCGGTCGCTGCGGCCAAGCAAGCCGGGCTGCGAGCGCTGTTGCTGCGGGACACTGACGATCCGGCCGACTTCTACGTCGAGTACGCGGAACGACAGGTGCCGGACGAATCGCGCACGCTGGCCGAGATCGGCTTCCGCTCCCGGGAGATTCTCGCCATCAGGGCCTACGACCTGGGCCACTACCGGCGGTTCGCGGGCTGATCCAGTCGCTGGAAGTAGGCCCTCGACTCTCGCACGACGATACCGGAGAGCAGCACCAGGCCCACCAGGTTGGGTAAGGCCATCAGAGCATTCATGACCTCGGAGGCTATCCACACGGTGTCGGTCGTCGCGGTGGAGGACAGCACGATCACGGCGAGGAATATTATTCGGTACGGTACCACCCCGCGCGTGCCGGCAAGGTACTGGAGGCTGCGTTCACCGAAGTACGCCCAGCCCAGGATCGTGGTGAACCCGAAGCAAGAGAGAGTCACCGCAACGAACCAGCTGCCGCTGCTTCCCGGAAGTGCTGACGTGAAGGCAAACTGGGCCATGGTCGCACCTTCGGCACCCATCGCGAGCGCTCCGCTCGTCAGTAGTACGAGACCGGTCAACGTGCTGACGACGATGGTATCGAAGAACGTCTGCGTCATCGAGATCAGCGCCTGCCGAACCGGCTCTTCGGTGCGGGCCGCCGCCGCAGCAATTCCTCCTGTACCGAGGCCGGCCTCGCTCGCTACGAAGCCGCGTGCCAGTCCGCTCCGGAGTGCCTGTCCGATCGTATAGCCGGCAATGCCACCGCCGGCCGCGTGACCACTGAATGCGCCGCCCAGGATGGCCTCGAAAGCGCCGGGCAACGCGTCCAGGCTCTGCAGGACGACCCACAGAGCTACGCCTACATAGGCGATAATCAAGAGGGGGACGATGGCCCCGACGAAGCGGCCGATGGACTTTATTCCGCCGAGAATGACGGCTCCGGCAGCCACCGCGGTCAGGACGCCGACTCCGAGCACCGGCAGACCACTCACATTGCCGACGGCCTCCGCGATCGCCTGGGACGGGATTCCACTGCCCACTCCGAACGCGGCAATCGACGCGAACAGGGCGAACGCGAGAGCCAGGCCGCGACCCAGGCGACCCCACCGGACGCCGTTCTCCAGGTAGTACATAGGGCCGCCGCATTTCTCACCCTTCCGGTCGGTTTCCCGGAAGCGCACGCCCAGGACCGCCTCGGAGTACTTCGTGGCCATGCAGACGAATCCTGCGACCCACATCCAGAACAGCGCGCCCGGACCGCCGGCCGTCATCGCAACAGCGACGCCTATGACATTCGCTGGCCCCACGGTCGTACCGAGCGCGGTCATCAGCGACTGGAAGTGGGAGATGTCGCCGGTGGCGCCCGGTTCGTCGCGGTGGAAGATTGCCTGCACGAGGGCGTGACCGAGCCGCCGCAATTGCAGGCCTCGAAGCAGGATCGTTAGATATAGCCCGGTGCCTGCCAGAACGAGAACGAGCGGCGTACCCCAAACTGCGTCGCGCAAACTCTCCAGGACCTCGATCACGGTCCGGTCATACAGGCATTGAGGCCGTCGTCTGTTGGTAGCCCAGGAATCATCGCCAGACTCGGACGGAGGGGCGTGGGAAAGAGCCGCGAAGGTTAGGGATTTCCACCCGGCCCGTCAATCAGAGATGGCAGCCAGCATAATGAATCGGAGACGTCATGTCGGACCTAAAGGTCGAGTTGGAAACCATCTGTGAGCGACTCGGTCTCTCCCAGGTCCCGGACACCCTGGAGGCGCTCGCCACCCCGGTGCTGAGAGGGCACCATATCGGGTTGTTGGCCGGGACCGGATCGGGCAAGGGAGCTCTCGCCGGATTGGCAGCACTGGAGAACTGCGATCCCGAGGACGAAGGCATCCAGATGCTCGCCCTGGTCGCCGACCTCGACCGCGGTCGGCGGTTGGCCACAGCGGTGCAGCGGGTGACCGCTCCCCAGGGCATCAGGGTGTCCTTCATGGCGGGTGATGGGAGCGGCGGATCCGGATCTCTTCCGTCGGCGGCCGTGCTCGTCGGCCGTCCATCGGACATCCTCCCGTCCGTGCGCTCCGGTCGGACGTCGCTGGCGGACCTGCGGCTGCTGGTGATCGACGGCGTGGCGGACATGCGAGAACTGGGCGAGTGGGAGAGCGTGGAGCCGGTTCTCGAGACCCTTCCCCCGGAGAGCCGCAAGATCGCGATCTCGGATCGAGCCGATCCGGAGTTCACCGATCTGCTGGAGCGCCAGTTGCCCCGGGCCCGCCGGTGGCCTGAAGAACTGCTTCCGGTTGCTGTGGACCTCGAGAAGGGTACGGCAACGCATGGCGAGGTCGGCGCCGTGCTGTGCGCACTCGTGCCCGGGGCCGGATTTGCCGAAGCCCTGGAGAGGTGTGTTGCGCATGCTGAGCGTGCAGGGTGCTCGCAGTTCGATGTCATCTGTGGGACCGATCGACGGGCGAGCCGTGTCGCGGCCGATCTGGCCATAAGTGGACGTGCCGCAGACCCGGATGGCCGTCGGGTGCGCGTGGCGCTGAGGGGAGGCGGAGATACTGCTGTGCTGCTGGATGGTCTGCCACTGAGGCTCGACGCGTTCGCGTCGTCGTTCGAAGGAGATGGCCCGCGTTACGCCATCGTCGAGCCTCGATTCGCGCTGCAACTCGATATCATGCTTCAGCGATCCGGCCGGCGGATGGGCACGCTGCCGGGCGCGGCCATGGCACGGGAAACAGATGCCATCCGACAGTACCGGAAATGGTTACATGAGGAAGCGGCGCATGGTGACTTTCTGTCGGAGCTTCTCGTCCTGGAGCCGCTGTTCCAGGAAATCGGGGCGGTACGCCTCGCCGCCGTCCTCTCCAGGATCCTTCGGGGTCGATCCGAGGGGACGGGCATCGTGCGGCCGTGGGCGGATGTCGAAGAGGCCCTGACGGGTGCGCGTAACGTGCAACCGCGCGGTACGCGCTCTGCCTGGACGCGGTTGTATTTCGGAGTCGGACGGCGTGACGAGGCGAAGCCGGGCGATCTGGTCGGCGCGATCACGGGCGAAACAGGGATCGCCGGAGCACAGATCGGGAAGGTCGAGATCATGGGCAACTTCTCGCTCGTCGATATCGATTCGCAGGTCGCCGATGACGTGATCAGCCGTCTCGATGGCGTCACGATCAGGGGGCGAAGCGTCCCCGTGCGGATAGATAGGAATACCTGATGCGGTCCGGCGGTCCCTGGACGACCTTTGTTCGACGGTTTGCGGGTGTCGCCGGCGCGCTCGTGTTGCTCATAGCGGCCGGCACGTTGGGCTTTTCGCGCATCGAAGGTTGGTCGGCGGTGGACGCCGCGTGGATGACGATCATCACCATCACGGCGGTCGGCTACGACGAAGTCCGGCCACTGAACGAAGCAGGTCGGATGCTCGCCTCGGCTCTACTGGCCGGCGGCATCACTCTCATGGGCGTTTGGTTCGCGCTCCTCACGTCGGCCCTGGTCGAGATGGACCTGGGACAGGCATTCAGAATCCGGCGCAATATGAAAAAGATCGAATCACTCAAAGACCATGTGGTCGTCTGCGGCGGTGGACGGACGGGACACCAGATCGCTACGGAGCTCAAGGGAGCGGGCGTCCCATTCGTAATCATCGATCAAGATGCCGGGCGAGCGGAGCAGCTCAGGCGTCTGGACGACAAAACGCCCGTGCTCGTGGGGGACTCCACCAAGGATGAAACTCTCGTGGAGGCTCGCATCGGGTTTGCTCGGGGCCTCGTCGCCTGTCTCAGCAAGGACACCGACAATCTGTTCGTTTGCCTCAGCGCCAGAGATCTGCAGCCCAATCTGACCATCGTGGCGCGCGCGTATGACGAACAGACGACGCAGAAGCTATACGTGGCCGGGGCTGATCACGTCGTGAGCCCGAACATCACCGGTGGAACCCGCATGGCCTCGGTGTTGCTGCGCCCACAGGTGGTCAGTTTTCTCGACGTAGTGGCGAGCAGCGACGGATTGGCGCTCCGGCTGGAGGAAGTCCGCATTCCGGCGGAATCTCCGCTAGCGGGACACTCGTTGGCTGAGGCCCAGATCCCGAATCGCACCGGGCTCATCGTGATCGCGATCAAGCATGCCGGAGAGGGAGAACGGGAGCCCGGCTGGGGCTACAATCCGGGGCCGGGGGAAGTCCTCGGGACCGGGGACACCCTGATCGTGATGGGACAGACACAGCAACTGGACAAACTGGCGAGCCTGGTAGGGGCGTAGGACACCGTCTCAGCCGGATTCGCCGCCCTCCTCGGCCATCCTTCGCTTGAGTTCCTCCAGCTGGAGGTCGGCCAGATCGTCCGGATCGACGGGGCGGTGCGCGGATCCTCGGCCCATGCCACCATACCCTAGATCGTCGTCAAGGTCGCGGGCGGCCTCGGCCCGAGCGGACTCGTCCTCGATATCCGCAGCCATGCGATCGAAGCGATCCGCTGCAGTGTCTTCCCCTCCGCGCAATGATTCAGTGGCCTGAGATCGTCGGCTCTGCACTTTGAGGGCGTCCTTCTGGGCGACGGCCGACTTGAGCGCCGCGCTCATCTCTTTCACGTTCTGGTAGTGGAGAGCGAGCTCTGATTCAGCCGCCTTTATCTGCTCGCCATATACTCGCGCTCGCTCCTGGTGACGTTCCGCGAACTCGACCGCGACCCGCAACGTCTCCGCGTCCCCTATTTCCTCTGCCTGCCCGGCGCGGCGCACACAGTCTTCTGCCCGTCGCTGCTCCTCGGCTTCCCGACGGCGCAACTTCGCGAGACCCTCCTCCAGCTTCGGGGTCGAGGCTTTTGCATCGATCAGTTCCTCTCGCATCCCGGACAACAGGCGATCAATGTCCTCGCCGTCGTCACCTGACCGGCTCTCGAGCGAGGAGAGTGCCGCATCAATCGCATCTTTCAGCTTCTTGAACATGCGGTCAGTCTAAGAAGGACCGCGGGCCGCGTCCACCGCGCCGGGGGAACGCGTGGTGTATCTTGAGAGAGAGACGGGCGAACACATGAGGCAGGAGTTTCCGATGTCCGGACAGACCCGGTCGTTCGACGTGGAGGGCATGCATTGCGCCGCCTGCAGTGGTGCAGTGGAGCGCAGCCTCAACGCGCTCGAAGGCGTTACGGCGACCGTGAGCCTTCCGGCCGAGTCGGCAACCGTGACCTACGATGGCGATCAGGTTCGGTTCGAGGATCTTGCGGAAGCGGTTCTGAAGGCCGGCTATCGGCTGGCGGCACCCCCCGAAGGCGGGGCAGCCGAGCGGGAACGGGCCCAGGTCGAGCGGCGTGAAGCGCACACCCGGCAGGCGCGGTTCCGCATGATCGCCGCCTGGAGTCTGGCGGGGCCGATAGCGGTCTGGATGATCCCGGAAATGCTGTTTCACGTCCGTTGGCCGAGTCCGATGGCCTACGAAGTGGGAATTCTCCTGCTGGCACTCCCCGTTCTTTTATGGCCCGGGTTGGAGACGCTCGCCTCCGGCCTGAACGGACTGCGCGGATTCCGGCCCAACATGGACAGCCTCATCGCTCTCGGAAGCGGTGCGGCTGTCGCTACCGGATTCGTCGCGGTCGCCTATCGGCTCGGAATCGGCCCGCCGATCATGAACTATGCGGGCGTGGGCGCCATGATCATGGCCATACATCTGACGGGGCGATTCATCGAGTCCCTCGCCCGTGGGAGATCGTCTGCCGCAATCCGGCAGCTGCTATCCCTGGAGGCTCGATCAGCGCGAGTTGACCGCAACGGCATCGAGTCCGAGGTCCCGATCCGGCAGGTCGTGGTCGGCGACGTCATGATAGTGCGACCTGGTGAGAGGATACCGACCGATGGTGTCGTGATCGGCGGCTCGAGCGCCGTGGATGAGTCGCTGGCTACTGGTGAGCCCATACCGGTCGACCGCGGTCCGGGCGATCCCGTGATCGGCTCGACGATCAACGTAAACGGAGCTCTCAGAGTGCGAGCCACCGGAGTCGGCGAGGATACGTTCCTGGCCGGGGTCGTCCGGATGGTGCAGGAGGCCCAGGCCAGCAAAGTACCGATTCAGGAATTTGCTGACCGCGTCACGGCGGTCTTCGTTCCCGTCGTGCTGGCGATCGCCGCGGCCACATTGCTGGCGTGGCTGCTCGCGCCCGCACCTTTCCGCGCCATAGCCGCGGCCGCTACCGAATTTCTCCCCTGGGTGCAGCCGGGCCTGTCCACGGTGTCTCTGGCCGTCTACGCGGCACTCGCCGTTCTCGTAATTGCCTGCCCGTGTGCACTGGGTCTGGCTACGCCGACGGCGCTCATGGTCGGCACCGGACTTGGCGCTGAGAACGGCATCCTCGTGCGCGACGGCAAGGCGATCCAGGCACTCGACGGGGCTGATGTGATTGTATTCGACAAGACAGGCACGATTACGCGAGGCAGGCCGGCGGTTACACACGTTGTGCCCGTGGCCGGGACGTCGGAGGACGGTCTGCTTCGAGTGGCAACCTCACTTGAGCAGCACTCCGAGCACCCGCTGGGGCGAGCCGTAGTCGAGGCAGCCGAGAAGCGAGGCATCGAGCCTCGGAACGTACGCGAGTTCGAGGCGCGGATCGGCCTTGGCGTCGTAGGCCGGTTGGAGGATCAGCACGGGCTCGTCGGACGCAGGCAGCTGCTCGTGGAAGAGGGCGTCGACCTGGCGTCATTGGAGTCGGAAGCGGACGCTCTCGAGAGCCAGGGACGGACCATCATCTTCGTGGCCCTCGGCCGGCAACCGGTGGGATTAATCGCGATCGCCGACGAGTTGAAACCGGACAGCGCAGCCGCCATTCGACGGCTGCACGAGCTCGGGATCAGCACGATGATGCTGACGGGAGACAATGAACGCACTGCCCTCGCCGTAGCCGAAGCTGTGGGCATCGACTCCGTGCGCTCGGGCTTGATGCCCGAGGATAAGGTCGAGGCGGTGCGGGAGCTGCAGAGTGAGGGACGGGTGGTGGCGATGGTTGGAGACGGCATCAACGACGCCCCGTCGCTCAAGCAGGCCGATATCGGAATCGCGATCGGTACCGGCACCGACATCGCCATCGAGGTCGCCGACCTGGCGCTTACCGGAGGCAGCCTCACAGGGGTGGTGCGCGCGATCAACCTGGCCCGCGCCACCTTTGGGAAGATCCGCCAGAACCTCTTCTGGGCCTACTTCTACAACACCCTCGCGATACCCGTCGCCGTGCTCGGCCTGCTGCACCCGATCCTGGCGGAGGCGGCAATGGCGGGCAGCTCCATATCCGTCGTCATGAACGCGAACAGTCTGAGGCGCGCTGATCTTGGAGGTGGGAGCTGTCTCTTATACACATCTGACGCTGCCGACGAAAGTTCTAGTGTGGTGTTGGAGGTG
>JARFPW010000327.1 GCA_029288095.1 Gemmatimonadota bacterium | reverse complement strand
GTACTTGCTCAGAGAGAACGATCGCGTCAAGTTCGGCGCATTCGGCGTTGACGGAGATGACGACATCTTCTTCCGGCACGCCATCGTCGGCTCAACGATCGACAAGCAGGAGCTGGAGACCCTGGTCGTCGCCGTGGCGATCACCGCCGACGAGTACGACGACAAGATCATCGAACGCTGGGGAGGCCAGAGCGGCGTTGACCACATGAAGGCCATGATTCTCGATCCCTTGAGCTGACTGGTCGGTCCGTCATGTGAGGGAAGGGGAGTCGAGTGGCAGGCGATGGTGGTTACGACATCCGGCCGGGGGTGCGCAACCTCGTCCGTGAGGTGGATGCGCTGCGACGTCGGTCCGGGCACGACACGTTCGGTATCCGACACTGGTTGGCAGTCGTCCTCGATCGCCATCGTCCCATGGTCGAGCGGCTGGCTCCCGAGGCCCGAATAGGGATTGCTCACGGGAGGCTTCCGGAATCGAAACTCGAAGCGGTAATGGGCGACCTGCTCGACGGCCAACTGGATGTTCTGGTCTCGACTTCGATTATCGAAAATGGTCTCGACGTCCCGAGCGCCAACACGATGATCGTGCATCGCGCAGACCGTTTCGGACTTGCTCAGCTGTATCAGCTGCGGGGACGCGTAGGTCGATCGCATCACCGCGCGTATTGCTATCTGTTGCTTCCCGAGACGCCGACACAGGAGGCGGTGCAGCGACTCCGCATCCTGGAACATCACACGGAACTGGGCTCAGGGTACCGGGTGGCCCTCAAGGATTTGCAGCTCAGAGGCGCCGGGAACCTCCTGGGGGCGGAACAGACGGGCTTCGCCCAGGCTGTCGGGTTCGATACGTATCAACGCCTGCTATCCGCGACCGTCGCGAGACTCCGTGGCGCGCCGGAAAAGCAACCGTCGGCCGACGCCCAGGTGTCCATCGATGGAGAGGCCTACCTGCCCGATGAGTACATCGCAGGTCAGGAGCAGAAGATGAACCTCTACAGGCGGCTGTCGCGGATCGACAGCACATCCGAATTGGCGGAGCTGGAGGAGGAACTGCGGGACAGGTTCGGTCCCATACCCGACCCGGTGACCCGATTGCTTATCGCGGCCCGGCTGAAGATGCTCGGCGGGCAAACGCAGTTGGAGTGGATGCGGGTCTCGGACTCGTCGGCGCGGCTGAATTTCTCGGCGCACGCGTCTCCGCGCCTTCGCGAACTATCCGATGCGTTTGCCGACCGCCAGATTGCGGTTGAAGTCAGGCGCAGTCACCCGTTATCCTTGGCCCTTTCTCGGGCCGGGGTGGAGCCGCTGCTTCCGACCCTGGTGGATGCTCTTGAAAGATTGTCGGCCGTCCCGGCCGCGTGATTATCACCGCTTGAGAACAGGTATTATGGTGCGACGTAGCTTGTTGGCTCCCTGCGTTCTGGCTGCACTCACGGCGATGAGTATCGCCGGATGTGGGGACATACTGGATGGACTGACTGCTCATGCCAGGCCGGTGGCTTCGGTTGGCGGTGAGGAGCTCGGCGTGCAGGAACTCGGCCGAATCCTCGCCGAGTCTTCGGCCCCCGACTCGGCGCTCACGGGCTTCTGGGCGTCTCGCGTGGCTCGTTTGTGGACCGACTACGTGATGCTGATCCGGGTATACCAGGAACCCGATTCGACGGAGAGCCTCAACTACGACGAGCTGTTGGAGGCCGCACGGTTCTACTCGGTCATCCGCGTCCAGCGCTACCGGGACAGCGTGGTCCTGGCGGGCATCGAACCGACGGACGAAGAGGTGCGCGAGTACTTCGACCAGGCCGAGCCGCTGACTCGTCTCGACGTGCGAAGAGTGCGCTTCGCACTGCCTCCGGACGCTTCGAGCGCCACTCGCGACAGCCTGTTTGGACTTGCCGCCCAGGTGCGGGAGCGTGTGGCCGGGGGAGCGGACTTCGTCCAGATCGCGCGGGAGTTCAGCGACGAACCGGCGGCGGCGCGTGGCCAGACGCTGGCGTATCAAGGCCACGGCGACTTCACTCCTGCCGCCGACAGTGCACTGTTTCGGCTGCGCCCCGGTGCGATCAGCCCCGTGTTCGTCACCGAAGACGAGATCGTCTTCTACCGGGTCGAACGTCGTCGCGTCCCCGAATTCGAGGGTGTCAAAGACATCGTCAAGGACCGGATGGTGGATGAGCGGCGATTCGACAGGCTGACAACCGCGTCTGATTCGCTGCTGGACGGCTCGCGACGCACGGTGGCGGACGGGGCCGAGCGGACCGCGCGTGCCGTCGCAACGATTGACGACATGGGCGCCGGGCGGTTCCCCGGTTCGATGCGTCTGGTGCGATACGAGGGAGGGGAGTTCACGGTCTCCGAACTGCGAGAGCTGTTTCGGGTTCGGCCGGACATTCGGCTCCGGTTCGAGGAGGAAGAGGACGAGGAAGAGATCGGTCTGATGCTCTACCAGCTCGCCGGCGACGAGGTGCTGATCGAGGCAGCCGCCGCGAGTGGTGCCGAGCTTCCACCTGAGGCGCGAGCCGAGTTGCACGAAGGTGTCGGGCGGCAGCTCGCGGCGATCGCCAGGCGGCTGGAAGTCAACCATGCCGCCGCCTCAAACGCCAGGTTCAATGTGGGGGCCGAGAGTCGCAGGTTCCTTACGTCCGTCCTTTCGGTTGCGCAGCCGGTGCCGTGGTTGACCGAGTTCCGGGTCGTTCTGGATCCGGTGTATCCGAACCGGGTAGACGAGCGCAGCGCTGAAACCGCTGCGCAAATAGC
>JARFPW010000244.1 GCA_029288095.1 Gemmatimonadota bacterium | reverse complement strand
GCCGCCCACCGTCCCCACCGCGTTGGCGACGGAGAGGGTGAGCAGAGGGCCCGGCCGAACAAGGGTGCGTGGGGCGCGCCGCGGCAGCGCCGCGGTCAGCTTCCGTCGGGGGCGCCACCGGGATCGATTGGAGACTCACGGCCAAGCACCTCACGGTACCGCCTGAGCATCCGGCGGCTGCGGAGATCGGCTTTCAGACTGGCCAGCATCAGGGTGAGCATTCCGGCGAGAAAGGCGGCGAACACCACGGCGGGCAACGAAACTGACCGGAGCCGGAACAACCCGAGGTGCAGCGTCACCTGCTGGCCACCGTTCAGCCAGGCGAACCCGGCCGCCAGCAGTGTGAGGACGATACCACCGATTAGTCGACCACTCACGCCGATCGCTCGCCCCGGAACGTGGCGCCCGTCGTAGACAGCAGGCGCACGTTCGCGTACGTGCCTATTTGATCCGGCCCGCCGGGGAACGCCACCACCTTGTTCGACTCGGTGCGGCCCAGGACGTCACCGGGGCTGCGGGCGACTCGCTCGATGAGCACCTCGCGCACGGCGCCGATCTCCGATTCCTGGATTTCCCGCTGGATCAGTCGATGGAGCGCGATCAGGCTCTCGAGTCTCCTGCCTGACGTCGCCGCGTCGATGAAGTCCTCCGCCGGAAGCCGCGTAGCCGGAGTCCCGTCTCTCAGGGAGTACCTGTACATGTACGCGTCGTCGAATCTCACGCGTCGCATCAACTCCAGCGTCGCCGCAAAATCCGACTCGGTTTCACCGGGGAAACCGACGATCACGTCCGTGCTCAGTGCGACGTCCGGGATGCTGTCCCGGACTCGCTTCACGGTGTCGAGGAACTTCTCAACCGTGTAACGTCGGACCATCCGCCTCAAGATCCGATCGGACCCGGACTGGACCGGGAGATGGAGCTGGGCACAAACGGTCGACTCCTCCGCCATGACTTCGATCAACGAATCATCCACGTCGTTGGGGTGCGGCGAGGTGAATCGCACCCGGCGGATGCCGTCTACCCGGGCGACCTTACGCAGCAGTTCTGCAAAGCCGACGCTGCCGTGTCGATACGAGTTCACGGTCTGGCCCAGCAGCGAGACCTCCGTGTAGCCATCTCGGACCGCGTCCCTTACTTCCGATACGATCGCCAGCGGATCCCTGTTCTTCTCCGGTCCACGCACATATGGCACGATGCAGAATGTGCAGCGATGATTGCACCCCCTCTGCACCGTCACCCATGCCGCTACCCCCTCACGCCTGACCGCCGCGAGACCCTCATAGTTCTCGTCTGCGTCGAACGCCAGCAGAGCCTGTCCGCGGGTCTGGTCGCCAGATCTGATGTCGTCGACGAGACGGCCGAGCCCGCGATAGGCATCCGGTCCGGCGATCAAGTCCACGCCGGAAGAGGTCCCGAGTAGCTCCTCGCCAAGTCGCTGGGCCATGCATCCGGTCACCGCAAGCACCAGGTGTGGATTGTGTTCCCTGTACTGCTGCAAATGGCCGATTCGGCCGATCACGCGGCGCTCGGCGTTTTCGCGAATGGCACAGGTGTTCACGACGATAACATCCGCCATCTCCGGACTGTCGACCGTCACGTAGCCTTGATCGACCAGTGACGCGGCCATGATCTCGGAGTCACCGATGTTCATCTGGCACCCGTAGGTCTCGATGAAGGCCCGCCGCGTGACCGGAAGCACCGGCTTGACCTGCACCGCCGCGTCCGCCCGCGGGCCACTTCGGTTCAGTTGTATGAGTCGTTGCGGCATCTCGGTATCCTGGGTATTCCCCCTACTCAACCAGCCGTCATCGCTGATGCAGTCGGGAACGTACGATGTGCGCTGCGGACTCGGCCACCCGGTGGGGGGCCCGCGCGTTTGCCGCCGTTCGGGCCGGATTGTAGCATGGCCCATGCTCAGGTCCGAGAAATACCGCCACGGCGGGCTCGAGTTTCCGGTCCACATCAGGGGCCGGGCCTCGGACACCCTGTTGTTTCTCCCCGGGATGGGCGTGCATCCGCGACACTACGCGGACGGTCTCGACCGCCTCGCTCGGCACATGACTGTGGTGTGCCCGGACCTGTCGTTCGGCTCGAATCGGGTGTTACCCGAGGACATCGACGGCTACCTCGCGTGCATCGATGGAGTGGCCGACCGGTTTGCCCCGGCCGCACCGCGCGCCGGACATTCCCTGGGCGGACTCCTGGCGTTGCTCGGCGACACCCACGCAATCGGGCTGTCCCCGATGATCCCGCTACCGCTCACCTGGTTTGGCCAGGTCTGGCGGGCCGTGCGTCTCCAGGTCCGTGAGTTCGCGGGCGTAGAAGGACGCCGGGGCGCACGTTGGGCGATAGCGATGTTAGCCAACTACGTCGGCATGGCTGTCACAGCGCCGACGAAGCTGTTTCCCGCAGTATCCTGTGCCCACCGCACGTTCGCTGAACCGTTTCGACCGCGTGCCGCCCGGGTGCAACTGGTTCTCGGACACTACGACCAACTCTACCGCCGGTCCGAGTACCGTCAGTTCGCGGCAGTCTCGGGATTGCCCGAGGCTTCGATCAAGTGGCTGCCAAGGGGCCACGATTGGCCGGCCACGCATCCAGAGCTTCTGGAGCGAGAGATCCTGTCGGCACTCGACTCACGCCCGGAAGCGGGAGTCGCGCCGCACTAGCGCTGGAACAGTGCGAGTGAAAGGGACAGCCGCTGAAAGGATTCCTCCACACCTGACGCGGCAAGATCTCCGCGAGAGCCGAACTCGAAGGCCACATCCAATTTGGCGCGCTCAGCGCCCACACGGAGACCGAAGCCCAGAGTGATCGCCGTTTCGGTAGGCTGCGTGGTTCCGGGGGCGTGAAAAGGTAGATCCGTCCGGCGCAAACCGATACGCAGCGGAAAGTTGGCTCCCAACAACCGCGCCCCGGTCAGTTCGGCTCCCACACCGAACCACACAACGTCAGAAGCCACGAATGCCGTCGACGATCCCTCGGAACCGGACCAGCCGGTCCAGCCAGCAGCACCGCTCACCAGGATCCGCGGCGTGACTCTGGCGCTCGCGCCAGCCTCGAAGGCGGTCGGCATCTGGAAGCTGCTGGATTGCACCAGGACGTCGAGTGAATCCCGCTCGGCCGTCAGGTCACCCTGCACGCTTACATCAGCGGACACACGGATCCGATCCGTGACGTCCGCCGCCGCGCCTATCCGAAAACGCGAGCCGCCATAGGCCCACGATGCTGTGGCTGCGGAGGGAGCGATTCGATTCCCGACATCCGCGGTGTCCGGCTCAAAGTCCCGCAGAAACAACTGACGGAGGTTACCGGTAACGATGCCGTATTCCACACCCAGACTGACGCGCGACACTCGCCGCGTGAGGGTGAAGTTGACGGAACTCACGCCGCCATCCGAAACCCGCTGTTCGGTGAACGGAAACGTACCGGCAGCAGATCTCAACGTATCGGAGAACTCGACCTGCCAGTCCTGATCGAGCTCAGAGGCAAACGCCACCCCCACCGTCCAGTCGCTGAATGGCACCGCACCGCGCAGCACGCCGAGGCGACTGCGGCCGGTATCCAGATCTTGCCCAGGCCCCTTGATGCTGACGCTCTCCGGGGAGTAGGTGATGCCCACCACCGGCCGGACGTAGAACCCCATGTCGGCCGGATTGCGGGCGGACAGACTCCCACCGCCCAGCAGGCCGAGACCGGTGCCGCCCATCCCGGCTGCCCGGGCGTCGATCGGCGCGACGGGCGCGCCCAGGCCCACCGCAGTGAATGGCGTCTGGCTCCAGGCCAGCCCGGCATCGCCCGCGAGGCACGCCAGAACCAACGCGCCCACGGCGCATCTGCGCGGGACTAACAGTGCGGATCTAGTCACGGGACGCCTCATGGCACGGAGAATTCGGTGGGAGGAGTCACCAGAAAGACGAAGCGCGGCGCGGTCGCGGGGTCACTCATGTCCCCAAACTCCCAGTAGCCGACACCTCCGCCCTCAGGGAGCGTGCGAAGCCCGATTTGCAGATCCGGCAATGAGTCGGCAGACGCGCCCGCCCACGTCTGAATGAGTTGCGTGATGTTCAAACTCTGCTCCCCTCCGCTGGCCAGGATCTCTGGATCCAGCTCCACAAAGCTCCCAACGTTCAGACCCACCGGAGTTTTCGGCCCGGCCTCAAACGGATCCGCCAGCAGTTCGAATATGCTGGCAAACAGCGTATCCGTGGTTGCGAACGGATCGGGGGGGGCGCCCAGCGACCTGAAGATCACCGACGCCTGGTTGATGCGGGATCCGCGCAGAGGCACGCCGTCCAGCGTGTCCGGCAACTCAAAGCGGATGTAGATCCGTGCCGCAGGAAGCCCGCCCAGTCGAAGCTCCTCACCCGGCAGGGGCGTCTCGGGCGAGAATATGAAAGTGCTCGGCTGCGGACCTCGAATGACCTCGATGAGAGTGTCCTGGCCTTCGGGCTTGACGTCGAATACGAGAGCGAGAGCAGCGAAGGTGAGGTTGGATCCGTCGGCCGACGAAGACACGGCGTAGCCAAGCTCCCCGTCGCTTGCAAGCCAGTCCGAGAGGAGCGAATCGGAATCCACGCTGATCGGCACGAACAGCGTGTCCTGCAGAGAGTCAACCCGAACTGAGCCCAGGAGATCCGCGAGGTCTCCACCCGGGGTCGTCCACGACTCCCCCGCCCTCGCTTCCGTCCAGCTCGCCTCACGCTCCTCGAAACCGCGAGCCAGTCCGTGAACGCGTAATTCTGTGCCGGAGTCCGGCAACACAGGGCCTGCCAGCGAATCAACGATCAAGCGGAGTCGAGCCGACTCGAAACGCTCGACCGCGACGCGCGCTGTATCCACGAAGATGGAGTCGGGCAAAGTCGAGAACCGGCCCAGCACGCGGGACACTAGCGAGGGCTCATTGGCGACGAACTGAATTCCGCTGGAGGAAGGCACCGCGTATCCAACGAACGTCGTGTCCCTCCACAGGGGCAGATCACCTACTCCGATCGACACTTCAACGGTTTCGGATGACGGCCCCGGCGGAGACGTCGGGTCGACTCCGATGAGCGAGTCCTCTGTGCAGGATGCCACAGCCAGTGCACCGGCAGCCAGAAACAGGATTCGCCTCATCCGGCGCCTCCGTCCAGCTCCGACGGCTGCAGGCGGAACATCGCCGGGAGGAGATCCGATAGGAGCCACTCCATGCGTGCTCCCGATGTTCCCTCACTGACGATGAGCAGATCCGGCGCGAACTCCGCCAGCGCCTGCCGGCACATTCCACAGGGTGGTGTCGGATCCGGAGAATCTGCGCATAGAAAAAGGCGCTGGAATTCGGCGGCTCCATCGACCAGGGCCGATCCCAGCGCCACGCGCTCGGCACACATCGTCACCGGATAGGAGGCGTTCTCGATGTTGCACCCCACGTAGCGTCGACCGTCGGTCGTCTCGAGGGACGCGCCTACGCGGAAGTTCGAATAAGGGGCATGCGCGGCGCCTTTGGCCGCGAAGGCCGCTGAGCGAAGCGGTTCCCAGGTGTCGTCCAACTCCGGCGTCATGCTAAAGCGTCTCCGTCGATTCCGATTCTCGGTATCCGGTAGGACCACCCGGTGAGTATTTCGTAGCTGATCGTGTCACAGGCCGCGGCCAGTTCTTCGACCGTTATCTCCTCGTTTCCATCTCGCCCGACCAACGTGGCCACGTCACCTGCCCGTACATTCTCGTGTTCGGTGACATCGACCACGGTCGAATCCATGCTGACAGCGCCGCGAATCGGTGCCGATCGTCCATGGATCAGGACGCGCCCCCGACCCGATAGCGCTCGGGACAGCCCGTCGGCGTATCCGATTCCGAGGGTGGCGAGTCGAGCCGGACCCGGCGTTCGGTACGTGGCTCCGTAACTCACCGTCGTCCCCGCATCCACATCGCGCACATCGAGGATCCGCGCTTTCACCACGGCCACGACGTCCGATCGGTGGCCGCAGACTTCGGCACCGTACAGCCACACCCCCGGACGCACCATATCCCCGGCCACGGCGGAATACTCCAGAATGGCCGCACTGTTCGCCGCGTGCACGAGGCCGGGACGTACGCGCCGACTTTCCAGCTCGTCCGCCGCGGTCTGCAGGTGGCCCCACTGTTCGAGTGTCGCCTCCCGATCCGCCTCCGCCGAGTGGAAGTGCGTGAACATTGACCGCAGGGTCAGACCGCCTTCGGCGACCACGTCCGCCACGGTCTCGGCCCAGCGTCCTGCACCGCTCCATGGAAGACCGAACCGGCCCATCCCGGTATCCACTTCCAGATGAACCGGCACCGCGGTGCCGCGCTCTCTGCCCGCGCTGGCACAAGCGCGCAGGGCTTCGATCCCTGATACGACAGGTTCCAGGTGATGCTCCGACAGTTCGCCCAGATCCTGTGGCATCGTCGGCGTGAATACGACTACGGGCCCCGTCCAGCCCGTGGCCCGCACTTCGAGCCCCTCCTCTGCCGTCGCCACTCCGAAACCCCATGGGTCCAGTTCGCGAAGCGACCCGATAGCCAGGGCAGCCCCTACGCCGTAGCCGTTAGCCTTGACCATGGGAAGCACGCCGCAGCCGGCGGGGATACGTTGGACGACGGCGGCGTAATTGGCTCGCAACGCGCGGCAGTCCACTTCCATCCAGGCGCGCCGCATCGGTTCGATCAACATGTCTTTCAAGGCGCTGAGTATACCGGCCACATGAGCGAGGAGCAACAGATTTCGACCGATGATTCCACCCATCTGGAGCACATGACCCGGGCGTCCGAAGGCGACGCCTCGATCGGTCGTGCCCTGGCACTCGTGCGCTTTCTCCGCGAGCGCTGCGCCTGGGACGCTCGGCAGACTTCCGGATCTCTCCTGCCGTATCTGCTCGAGGAGGCGCACGAGGTGGCGGACGCGGTGCGAACGGGCGACGACCACGACCTCAACAACGAACTCGGTGACCTGCTACTCAACGTTGCATTCCAGGTCGTCCTGGGGGAAGAGAGGGGTGCGCTTGGAGCCGAATCTGTTGTCGAGGCCCTGGAGGCCAAGATGCGGGAAAGGCATCCGCACGTATACGGTGACGCCGACGAAGCGCCCGACTGGGAGGGAATGAAGGCGCGGCAGCGCTCGGCCGACACCGATGTCGCCGAGGATTCCTTCGCCGGCGTCGCGAGCGGCATCGAGCCGCTCAGCCGGGCGATGCGGGCCCAGGAGCGAGCGGCCGGTGTGGGGTTCGACTGGCCGGATGTTCTTGGGGCCTTCGACAAGCTGCGCGAGGAAATCGACGAGTTGGAGCCGCACTTGAGCCACTCGGAAACCATGGAGCGAGACGCGGATCGCCTGGCTGAGGAGGCCGGTGACGTCCTGTTCGCAGCCATCAATGTGTGCCGCCTGGCGGGCCTTCACCCGATGACGGCGCTCGACCTGGCAACCGACAAGTTCATGACCCGCTTCAACAGGCTGACTGCTCGGGCCCGGGAGGAGGACATCGTGGTCGAGGATGCGTCGCTCGAGACCCTCGATCGGCTGTGGAACGCCGTGAAGTCGGAAATGGCCGCGACGGCGCAGGAGCCCTCTACGGACGATTAGCGGTTGAGCAGCTTGACCTGTTTCTGGCCACTCCGGACCGCCCTGCCGACGACAATCCCGAACACGATCGCCGTGCCACCGCCGAGCACCGGCAGAAATGCCACGACCGGAGAAGCGGCCAGGGCCGCGGCGATTCCGGCCACCCAGGGAGTGGCTGGACGTTGCGCCGAATCCACGAACCGGAGGCGTTCTTTCACGAAGTCCCGGATACGTACATAGCTGATACCCATGCCCGCGCCAGCGGCGGCGAGGAACGCAAATTCGATCATCGTACTCCTCCCTTTCGATGGAGTGTACGAAGTCCACGTTGGAAAAGTTGCAGGATTCGCCCGTAACCGGTCACGGCGACAGCCTGTTCATCATGCGGGGATACGGAATCGCCTCCCGGAGGTGATCCAGTCCGCAGATCCAGCTCACGGTCCGTTCCAGGCCCAGGCCGAACCCGCTGTGCGGAAATGTCCCGTAACGCCGAACGTCCAGATACCAGTCGTAGCTCTCTTCCGGCAGCCCTTCTTCCCGAATCCGCTTCAGCAGCTTGTCGTGGTCATCTTCCCGCTGGCTGCCACCGATGATTTCACCGTAGCCTTCCGGCGCGAGCATGTCATTGCACTTCACCGTCCTCGGGTCCGCGGCGTTCTCCTTCATGTAGAAAGCCTTCGCCTCGCGCGGATAGTCGAAGACGAACAACGGCTTCTCCCGGCCCTCCGTCAGCAGCGTCTCGTCCTCGGCGCCGAGGTCGGCACCCCAGGTGATATCGCTGCCCCGCTCATGGAGGATCTCGATGGCATCTGAGTAGCTCATGCGATCAAAGGGAGGCACGATGGCTTCCAGCCGAGTGATGTCGCGGTCCAGCTCCACCAGCTCCGCCCGCCGGCGATCCAGTACCCGGCTCACGATGGCACAAACGAACTCCTCCTGCAGCGCCATGTTGCCGTCGCTGTCAAGCCACGCAACCTCGGGTTCCACCATCCAGAATTCCGTCAGGTGACGACGCGTCTTGGATTTCTCGGCCCGGAAGGTGGGACCAAAGCAGTAGACCTTGCCGAGCGCCGCCGCCGCGGGTTCGAGATAGAGCTGACCGGTCTGCGCCAGGTAGGCGGTCCCAAGGTCGAAATACTCGGTCTCGAAAAGAGTCCCGGCGGACTCACCGATCGAGCCAGTCAGGATCGGCGTGTCGATGAGGGTGAAGTCACGCTCGTAAAAGAACTCGCGAATCGCGTGGATGATCTCATCGCGAACTCGAAGGATCGCCCGCTGTCGGCCGTGTCGCAGCCACAGATGCCGGTGGTTGAGCAGGAAGTCGATGCCGTGCTCTTTTGGCTGGATCGGGTAGTCGGAGGAAGCGCCGACGAGACGAACGTCACCGGCCAACAGCTCAACGCCGCCCGGAGAGCGCTCGTCCTGCTTGACCTCGCCCTCGACTTCCAGGCTCGCTTCGTAGTCGAGTTCCCCCACGGCCGCCCAAGCGGCGTCATCCAGATCGTTCCGCGCACACACGACCTGTACCATTCCCGTCCCGTCGCGTACGACGAGGAAGGCGATCTTCCCACTCGACCGAAGCTTGTGAACCCAGCCGCGGAGGGTGACGGTTTGACCGACGAGGGTCGCGAGGTCCCGAATTTCGGTGTTCATTGGGCGTAGACTAGACCGCTCCGCCGGAAGCGTCAACGACGACTCATCCGATACCGAAGCGACGTTCCCGGTCGGCATACCTCTCCGCAATCGCCCTGGCGAGGCGGCGGTTCTGCGAGAGTGACAGGTCCGGATCGTCGGCCATCAGCCGTCGGGCCTCGCGGCGGGCATGGTCGAGCAGCCTGCCGTCGCTGGCGAGATTGGCGAAGCGGAGCCCCGGCACGCCGTGCTGTTCCGCCCCGAACAGGTCTCCCTGCCCCCTCAGCCGCAGGTCCTCGATGGCGATGCGGAATCCGTCGGTCGTGCTTTCGAAGGCGACGAGTCGCTCCGGGGGCTACTCTCCACCGTAGAAGGCGACACACCAGCTCTGTTCGGCGCCACGGCCTACTCGTCCGCGGAGCTGGTGCAGCTGCGCCAGCCCGAATCTCTCGGCGTGCTCGACAAGCATGACGGAGGCATTGGGCACATCGATGCCCACTTCGATTACTGTAGTGGCCACGAGCACGTCGATGTCACCGGCCAGGAAGCTGCGCATGACGACGTCTTTGTCTGCCGAGTGCATCCGGCCATGCAGCAGTTCGACCGAGTGATCGGGGAACCTGGCAACCAGCTCGTCGCGACCCGCCGTAGCGGCCCCCGCGTCGACCGCCTCAGACTCCTCGATGAGCGGGTAGACGACGTATGCCTGCCGGCCCTCCTCGAGTCGGGCTCCCAGCCAGTCCAGAGCGGCCGGACGCGCCCCATAGGGTCTGATTCCCGTGATCACCGGTCGCCGCCCCGGCGGCATCTCGTCCAGCGTGCTGATATCCAGGTCACCGTAAAGGGTCAGTGCCAGCGAACGAGGAATGGGTGTGGCCGACATGACGAGCACGTCGGGTCCTCCGCCGTCTTCCGCGAGCGCCCGGCGCTGATCCACGCCGAATCGGTGCTGCTCGTCGATTACGACCAGGCCGGCTCGGTTGAGCTGTACGCCCTGCTGAATCAGCGCCTGGGTGCCCACGGCGGCACGCAGTGTTCCATCGGCGAGTCCGGCGAGTATCCGCTTTCGATCGGCGGCAGAGCGCCTTCCCGTGAGGAGGACGAGCTCCTCACCGAGGCCCTCGAACCAGGCGCCGAGCGTCGCCGCGTGCTGTTCAGCCAGCAACTCTGTCGGTGCCATCAGCAACGCCTGCCTGTCGTTCTCGATGGCCTTCAGCATGGCGGCCGCCGCGACTACGGTCTTTCCGCTCCCGACATCGCCATGCAACAGCCGGTACATGCGGTCGCTGGACGCCATGTCGGCAGCGATCTCGTTCCAAACTCTCTGCTGGGCGGCTGTCAACTCGAACGGCAACCCGGACAGAAAAGGCGCCGACAGACTCGGCGGCGCGGAAAACGCCGTGCCGGCTTCGCGGCTGAGTGCCTGGCGGGCTCGGGCGTGCAACAACTGAAGGAAGAACAGTTCCTCGTAGGCGAGACGCTGGCGGGCAGGTTCGACGTCGGATAGCGACCTCGGGCGATGCAGGTTGCGGATCGCTTCGTCGAGGCGCGGAAGCGACAGGTCGTCGAGCCAGTCCTGGGGGAACAGCTCCGCGTCCTCCAATTCGGGCAACATCGCGTCGAGGTTATCGTCCACGATGGCCCGTATCTGTTTGTGGCCCAGACCTTCCGTGGCCGGGTAGACGGGGAATACGACTCCGTCGGAGGGCGCCGTATCCGGATCCGCTCCGGTATCGAGGATCGTGAACTCCCGCGGTCGGAGCTGTGGGCCATGGAAGAAGCCGACCGACCCGGTGACGAGCAGCAGGTCACCTCGGCTGATCTGGCGATCCAGCCAGGGCTGGCCGGGCCAGGCGCACTCGATGACTCCGGAGGAATCCCGCAGGACGGCACGGAAGATCCGGAGTTTGCGGCGAGTCGGCAGCACGCCCTTGACGACTACGTGTCCGATGACGGTGGCGTCGTCCCCGGGCTTGAGGCGCCCGGCCGGACTTACGGTCGTCGCGTCCTCATACCGGTGCGGCACGTGATACAGCAGGTCTCGGACGGTCTCGATCCCGAGCTTCGCCAGCCGCTCGGCCCGCCGGGGGCCGACGCCCTTCAAGTACTGAACCGATTCAGGCAGTCGTGGGCGTGCGGTCATTCAGGTCAGGAGTTTCTCCACGAACCGATCGGCGTCGAACAATTCCAGATCCGTCGCGGACTCGCCCACGCCCACGTAGCGGACGGGAAGCCCCAGCTCTCGGGCCACAGCCACGGCTGTTCCTCCTCCCGCAGTGCTGTCGAACTTCGCCAGCACCAGTCCGTCGAGGTCCAGAACGGACCCGAACTCGCGGGCCTGGCTCAGCACGTTCTGCCCGGATGTCGCGTCCACGACCAGCAGCCGTTCGTGGGGAGCACCCGGTACGATCCGTCCGACCACCCGGTCAATCTTCTGGAGCTCATCCATCAGCCCGCGCTGCGTGTGAAGTCGGCCTGCCGTATCGATGACCAGGACATCCATCCCCCGCGCCACGGCCGCCTCTGCCGCGTCAAACGCGACCGCTGCCGGGTCGCCGCCACGCGCACCTCCGACAAATCCGGCGTCAAGTCGCGCGGCCCACGCTTCCAGCTGCTCCTGGGCCGCGCTCCGGAAGGTGTCTGTGGCGGCGAGAAGAACTGTCTTCCCCGCCTCCTGGGCGCGACGGGCGAGCCGGGCCGCAGTCGTCGTCTTGCCCGTGCCGTTGACGCCGAC
>JARFPW010000188.1 GCA_029288095.1 Gemmatimonadota bacterium | reverse complement strand
ACCGTGCTCTTGGTGATGACGACTTTCTCATCTACCATGTGCCGTCCGATGACCGCGGCTACATCCAGAACATGCTGAAGATCGGCCGAACCGTCCTCATCGGGAGGCGTTCCCACCGCGATGAACACGACCCGCGCAGGTTCCACGGCGGCTCCCACGTCGGTCGTGAACCGCAGCCGCCCCTCCGCCAGATTGCGTGATATCAGCCGGTCGAGGCCCGGTTCATAAATCGGAATTTCGCCGGCATTGAGCCGGGCAATTTTCTGGGCATCGATATCGGCACATGTGACCCGATTACCTGTCTCAGCGAGACAGGCGCCGACGACTAGCCCTACATACCCGCTCCCAACTACGGCGACGTTCATTCTTGGACACCCTCGCTGACGGAAACCTGATCGGTCTGCCGGCTCCTGAACCTGCTGGCCACCCAGCGATAGACCTCGCGCACCGACTCCTCGATATCTCGCTCAGGAGCCCAGCCGGTCTCGCTCCGGATGCGAGACGCATCACCTCGAATCCTCGCGATCTCTCCTGCCCGGCAACGAGCCGGATCAGATACAATCTCAGGCCTCACGCCAGCTTCGTCGAGGATCCACTCAAGGATCCGCCGGATCGGGACCGAACTGCCGGTCGCGACGTTGTAGGCCGCGGCAGGTTTGGCCAAATCCATCACCATGGCAAAGGCCCGCACTCCGTCGCGCACATCCGTGAAATCCCGCTCCACATCGAGATTCCCCACCCGCATGATTTGCTCACGTTCACGGCCGCTCGCGATCCTCGCTACCTGGGTACAGAAGTCGGGGACGACGAAGTGCGGCGCCTGCCCCGGTCCAACCAGATTGAAACTGCGGACGGCGAGTACACGCAGACCGCGTGCCCGCCTGTAGGTGTGGGCTGCCAGTTCCTGGGCTGCCTTCGACAGACCATACGCGGATACCGGGCGCAGCCCCAGTTCTTCGGACAGCGGAACATCTTCCCGGGCTGCGTCCCCGTAGGAGTCTCCCGACCCCATGACGAGAATCCGCGGATCGAATTCCTGAAACTCGTCGCGGACGGCTACTACGGCCTCGCAGAGATTGACGGTTCCACCAGCGTTTACCTGCATCGCCTCGGCCGCCTGGGCACGGGCGAGCGCGCCCGATGAGAAGCCCGCGAGGTGGTATATCTGATCCGGGCGTACGGCGGAGATCAATCGAACCAGCGCATCATGGTCCCTGACGTCCGCGGCCTTCCAGTCAGCAGCCGCCAGCATATCAGCACTGAGCGTGTCGCGGGTCGGCGGCAGAGCGAGCGTCGAGGCCGCAACCTCGTGGCCTGCCCCCAGGAGCAGTTCTACGAGATGCTCCCCCACGAACCCGTCGGCGCCGGTAACGAGAACTTTCACGGTCGGCCCCTCCCTACGATTTGAAGTGACCCGCACGACAAAGGCTCCGCCGCATGACAGAGCCTTCCGGGACACCGATCGGCCAGGGATCCGCCCCGGACCACCTTCGATAAGGTCAGGGCGCTTTTGTTACCTTGCCCGCCTTGATGCAACGCGTACACACGCGGACCTTCACGCGCCGACCCCCGTCCAGAATACGCACGGACTGGAGGTTCGGCATGAACCGCCGCTTTACCCGGTTGTTCGCGTTGCTGACGCGATTCCCGGTGGTCGGGCCCTTATTACAAACGTAGCAGAAATTCGCCATCGTATCTTCGTGATCAGTTGGATGTTATCGAGTCAGCCAGCACGAAACTCGTCGTCGCAGGGATCGCAGCGGCGTTCTCCGCGTCGACGGCCGACTGCTCTACCCAGGCTGCCCGAATTGAATCATTGAGTGTGTAGGCTCGTCCATACGCCGTCACCCGGTCTCCCTGCAGGATCTGCGTGCCGCGCTGGATCTCGTCAGGGGAAAGCAGGATCGGATAGCTGCTGGTGCCGTCCAGATCCACAGCAAACACACCGCGTCCCAGTCTCGCCGCCACGCTGATGTCACGCAGCACGCCCGTCTGGCCGACGACGCTTCCCGGCTCCGCTGCGAGCTGGGCCGGAATGAACTCGACGAGCTCAGATTGGCCATCCTCCGTCACCACGGGAACCTCGTTCTCCATGGCCTGCGCCTGCAGGTTCAGCCAGTACAAGAACCCCGCTACGAGGAGTACGGACACGACCGTTAGCCAAAGCGACGCTCCCCTGGAACCGGACATCAGACTACTCCCTTCCCGGCCATCGGCCGCAGGATTCTGCCTACGCTCAGTCAGTCCGTGAGCTCAATGATTGCCACCTCGGCGCCATCTCCCTTGCGGGTTCCCAGCTTCAGAATACGCGTGTAACCGCCCGGCCGCTCCCTGAACCGCGGCCCGACGTCGTCGAACAGCTTCTGAAGCGCCACACGGTCCTCGATCATTCGGCGCGCCATTCGACGGCTATGCACATCGTCCACCCGGCCCAGCGAAATGAGCTTCTCAACGACAGGTCGCAGCTCCTTGGCCTTCGCCTCCGTGGTCCGAATCCGCTCATGAACGAGCAGGCTCGTGGCCATATTCCGCAGCATGGCTTTCCGGTGGCTGGACGTCCGGCTGAGGGCACGCCCCTTCTTCCTATGCCTCATCGGACTCCCCTGAGGCGCCCTCTTCATCCTCCAGCACCCATAGCGCACCACTCTCGTCGCGCTCCAGGCGCATGCCGAACCGAAGGCCGTTGAGAGCCACCACCTCGGCTACTTCCTCCAGCGACTTCTCGCCGAAACTGGGCACATTCAAGACGTCGTCGCGGGTCATCGTCACCACGTCGAACAGCGTATGGATGTCGGCCTTGTCGAGGTTGTTGCGCGAGCGAATCGAGATCCCGTCGAAATCTGCCAGTTCGGCCCCGAGCAACTCGCCGAGCTCTGCGGATACTGACCGGCGACCTCGCGCCGCAGGGCTCACCCCGATGGGCTGACCATTGCCTGCGGATCCGAACGACAACAGGTAGCCGAGCTGCGTCTGTCCGAGCTCGGCCGCATACGCGAGCGCGTCGCCAGGCTCGATGGATCCATCCGTCTCGACCTGTATCGTCAACCTGTCGAAATCCGTACGCTGGCCAACCCGGGTCTCCTGCACGACGAAGTTGGCGCGCAGCACCGGATTGTAGATCGAGTCGATACGAATCAGATCGACGGGCAGATCCTCCGGCTTGTCATGAGACTCGGCGGCAACGAACCCCCGACCCCGGTTCACCCAGAAATCCAGGTTGAGCGGCCGATTGTCCGGGAGCTCCTCCTGCATGGTGAACAGTGCCTGCTCCGGATTGACGATCGTCACGCCCGAAACTGGTCCGATCGATGCGGCCCGAATGGTCCCGGCCTGGGTCACGGAGAGTTGCAGGTGCGCTTCATCAACACCTGGATCCAACACGATGACGAGACGCTTCAGGTTCTGAATCACCTGGTGTACGTCTTCCACCGCTCCCTGAATCGTCTGATGTTCGTGCTGGACGCCGTCGGACCGGAACGCCCAGATGGCCGATCCCGGCAGAGTCGACAGCAGCAGCCGACGAATGGAGTTCCCCACTGTGTGGCCGAAGCCGCGCTCGAGGGGCTGCAGAACGTACTCGGCCCGCCGCCCATCGGACGAGCGGTCCGACTCCTCAACGGTGCTCGGCAGCACCAATCCAGTCAGATCTAGCATCGTATTGCGCTTGGCTCGCTTACTTGCTGTAAAGCTCGACGATCAGTTGTTCCTGAACGGCGAGCGGGATATCCGCACGAGTCGGGCGCTCGAGCACCCGCCCCGTCAGGTTGTCATAATCGACACCCAGCCACGACAGGGTGTCCTTGCCCTTCCGATATTCCACCGCCTCACGGACCAGAGGCATACCCTGGGACTTGGGAGCGACCGAAATCTCCTGACCTGCGCCCACCATGTAGCTGGGCACGTCGACCGTCGATCCGTTGACCCGGACATGACGATGGCGGACGAGTTGTCTCGCCGACTTCCTCGAAGCCGCGAATCCCATCCTGTAGACCAGATTGTCCAGACGCGACTCGAGCGAAATCAGCAGGTTCTCGCCTGTAACGCCCTTCACGCGAACTGCCTTCTGGAACAGGCTCCGGAACTGCTTCTCCCCCACCCCATAGATGCGCTTGACCTTCTGCTTCTCGCGCAACTGTGTCGCGTATTCGGACGACCGGCGACGGCGACGGCTGTTGCCGTGCATCCCTGGCGGATAGCCCTTCCGCTCGATCGCGCACTTTTCGGTGAAACAGCGCTTGCCCTTCAGAAAGAGCTTCTCGCCTTCGCGTCGGCACAGCCGACAGACGGGTCCTGTATAACGTGCCATGTATTCCTGGTTCTCCTCTGCGTACTACCGGGGCGCGCCTAGACGCGCCGCTTCTTCGGCGGCCGACACCCGTTGTGCGGGATCGGCGTCACATCACGGATCGAGCGGATGGTCAACCCGGCGCTCTGAAGCGCCTGGATCGCCGACTCACGACCCGAGCCCGGGCCCTGGACGCGCACATGTACACGCCGCATGCCTGCGGACACGGCCTCGCGACCGGCACCCTCGGCAGCAATCGTCGCGGCAAACGGCGTCGACTTCTTCGAGCCTTTGAATCCCGCCTTGCCCGCGCTCGCCCACGCCACGGTGCCACCGTTCATGTCCGTGATCGTGATGATCGTGTTGTTGAAGGTGGCCTTGATGTGGGCCATGCCCTCCGCATCGACCACCTTCTTACGTCTTCCAGCTCTCGGCTTCGCCATCTTGGTCTCGTTCCCCTACTTCTTCGGTGCCTTCTTCTTGCCTGCGACGGCGCGCCTCGGACCCTTCCGGGTACGGGCGTTCGTATGCGTTCGCTGCCCGCGAACCGGCAAGCCCCGACGGTGCCTGAGGCCCCGGTAGCAGCCTATGTCCATCAGCCGCTTGATGTTCATCGAAGTCTCGGTGCGCAGAGCGCCCTCGACTTTGTATCGATTGTCGATCACCCGACGCAGCTTGTTGACGTCTTCGTCGGTCAAATCCTGCACCCTGGTGTCCGGATCCACTGCGGTCTCGGCGATGATCGCACGAGCCGTGGAGTGCCCGATCCCGTAGATGTAGGTCAGCGCGATTTCAACGCGCTTCGTCCGGGGCAAATCAACGCCCGCGATTCTCGCCATCCGCTAGCCCTGCCTTTGCTTATGCTTCGGATTGCGGCTGCAGATCACCCGCACCACACCTCGGCGCCGAATGATCTTGCAATGTTCGCACATCCGCTTCACGCTGGAACGTACCTTCATGGCACTCTCGTCCCTTTTGTCCGTTCGTCAAAGAGCTATCTAACATAGCCCGGACGACGGCTGAATTCAATCGTCTACTTGAACCGATACGTGATCCGACCCTTGGTCAGATCGTACGGCGACATCTCCACCGTCACCTGGTCGCCCGGGAGGATACGGATGTAGTGCATCCGGATCTTGCCCGACACGTGACAGATGATCTCATGGCCATTCTCCAACTTCACGCGAAACATCGCGTTAGGCAGGGCCTCTATGACCTCGCCGGCCATCTGAATCGGCTCTTCCTTCGCCACTTCCTATCTCCTTGTGCTCGAGGTCTCGCCCAACGACCCCTTCCCCATCAAACAGCAACCCGCACGCGTGAACCGGTGAGGATCCTCGGACCCTGCGCCGTCACGGCGACGGTATGCTCGAAGTGCGCGGACGGACTTCCATCCACCGTGACGACCGTCCAACCATCTTCGAGCGTGCGTATGTCCGGCGACCCGAGGTTCACCATTGGCTCGATCGCGATCACCAGACCGGCTACCAACCTCGGACCGGTTCCAGGCCAGCCGTAGTTCGGCACCTGCGGATCCTCATGCGGGGCGTGACCGACCCCATGGCCGACCAGTTCGCGCACGATGCCATATCCCACCTCGTCCACTACCTGCTGGATCGCCGCGCCCACGTCGCCGATCGTCGCGCCTACGACTGCCGCGTCAATGCCGGCCAGCAGTGCCCGGTTCGTTGTCTCCAGCAGCCGGCCCGCCTCGGGGCTTGTCTCCCCGATGGGAAGCGTAACGGCAGCATCCGCATACATGCCGTCAAGCTGTACTCCGACGTCTACACCGAGCAGATCCCCGCTCGCCAGCTCGCGGACGTCCGACGGTATCCCGTGCACCACCTCCCGGTTCACACTCGTGCACAGGGTGCCCGGGAAGTTGTACAGGCCCTTGAACGCCGGTGTGGCCCCTTCGTGCGCCCGGATGAACTCCTCCGCTTGCCGCTCCAACTCCCCCGTGCTCAAACCGGGGCGCGCCAGTTCGGCCACGCGAGTCAGGGTGCCTGACAC
>JARFPW010000116.1 GCA_029288095.1 Gemmatimonadota bacterium | reverse complement strand
GCACGGCCCGGTGAAATTGAAACAGTGGGATTCGACGAGCTGACACGATGGCCTCCATGCGAGAGCAGTCACGCCCGGACTGCCATTCACGAGGCGGCCCGATGCGCGGTTTCCAACCCGCGTGAATCTTCGGGTCAGGGTCCAACTCGGGCAATGGCACCCGTCGTCAGCGGCCGCGCAGCCCGAAATCCTCCTCGAATAGCACCTTGGTCCCGGGATCGAGAATCACGCGCGCGGGCACCCCGTCAACGGGCACGACGAACCGGTGGGATCGCCGGTCCAACACGACGGACTCCAAGGCCATCCGCGGGGCCTCACCTTCGAACTGGATCCCAATATCCAGGGGCAGCTCATACACCGGCCCGACCGGTTGTGTCTGATTGAGCTCGATGCGAACGGCCCCTGCCGTCGGATCGTAGTCCCACCACCCCTCCAGGCGCGGGTTGCCACCGCTGTAGAGCCACTGCTCGAAGAACAGACGGAGGTCGAGCCCCGACGCCTCTTCCATGACGCGCCTGAAATCGGTCGTCGAGGCATTGGCGTTCATGTAGCGGCCGTAATACGCACGAATACCAGCCCAGAAGGCTTCGTCACCCATCCGGTTCCGGAGCATGTGCAACACCCAGGACCCCTTCTGGTACGTCGCTCGGCTCGTCACGCGCCGCATGTCGTCGAGGTCGTCATGAACGATCCGGTACCCGGGATCGTCCGCGTACTGCCGAAACACCCGCTCCGCTGAGCTTTTCAGCCCGGTGACGAACTCATCGCGGCCGTAGGCGTGCTCGATGAACAGGAGGGTGAAGTAGGTCGCAAAACCTTCGCTGAGCCACACGTCGTCCCAATCCGACTCCGTGACGGCGTTGCCGAACCATTGATGCGCGATTTCGTGGATTACCACGTTTCTCAGCCGGACCGATCGATCGCCCGTCACGAGATCTTCCCCGTACATGATCGCCGTCGCGGCCTCCATGCCCCCGCCGGTGGCCGGAGACGTGATGTTCGCCAGCTTCTCGTAGGCGAAAGGACCGACCCGGTCGGCGTAGAACTCCATCGCTTGCTTGGTGGGAACCGAAAAATCGTGGAAGCCGGCGTCACGATCCTGCGAGTAGACCCATGTCTGTATCGGACGCCCCTCGAAATCATCGACATGCTGAACGGCAAACCGGGCGACTCCGAGTACGTACAACCACGTAGCAATCGGCACCGACTGCCTCCAGTGGGTCAGGCGGGTTCCGTCGCCGAGATCTGTTTCTTCGACGCGCACTCCGTTGGACACGACCTGGTAGTGTGAGGGAGCGGTCACGATGAACTCGTTGGCAGCCTTGTCGTAGGGGTGGTCGATCGTCGGCAGCCAGTTTCTCGCACGGTTCGGCCAGTTATCGCTGAAAAACGTGCGATCTCCATACTTATTCGGGCCGATGCGTAGTCCCGACGCCGGCCTCCCGCCGTACTCGACCGTGACATCGAGGCGCGCGCCTGCCCGCGCTGGCTCAGGCAAGGCGATGGTGAGCAGATCTGCGATATGCTCGTATCGGAGATGCCCGCCCCCGCCCGTGACCGAACTGACCGTCATGCCAGTGCCATCTCCGTTCCGACTCGTTAAGTCGAGCACGAGCTCGGATACCACGTCATTCGTAAAGCGAACAGTCACCACGGTTCGTCCGGTGATCGCATCGTCGGCGTCCGTGAGCCCGATCTCGAACCGATAGTTCTCGATATCGATACCACTTTGCCGCGGATAGTCGTCGGCGCGAGGCGCTGCGGTAGGCAGGGGCTGAATCAGAAACGCTGTGGCCAGAACCAGGGGTATGCGCATGCGTCCTCCGGGTATCGTCCGTGTTTGCCTTACGCCTTGATGGAGCGTAACCAGGCAGCCGTGTATTCGTTCGAGAATCGCTGATGCAGCTGCTGGATCTGATCACCGTAGCATCGAATCAGATACTCAAGGATTCCTGGCGGCATCTGCGGATAGGAGCGGGCATTCAGTTTCTCATTCACGTACTCGGGAGTGTGCACTGCCGCGTCATCGATCGCCAGGAACCGGCAGATTTCCTTTAGCAGCAAGCCGGGTGCCTGTTCCAGTTGATCGAAGAACCCGATGAACATCTGCCGCGGTTCGAAATACGCTTCCCAGGTGTCCAGTGTGCGGAGGTAATCGGAGCGCTTCCGTGGACCGCTCTCTCGGAAGTAGTTCAAGAGGCGTGGCACATCTACATCATCGAGCGAACGGTACCCTCGCTTCGAGAAATGCATCGCTGCTGCCGACCAGATCCGATGAATAGGATTGCGGAGCAGCAGGATGATCTTGAGATCCGGGAACAGAGCATGGACATGAGCGACACTGCTATCGCTCAATGTGGCGTAACCGGGCGTCATTTCACCTGAAATCTGCTCGGGTGCCGGCGCAAACAGCGAAGCGTACCAACGATCGTCACGCGGATGGAACAGAAACCGACGGTGCCAGCTTCTCAGCGCAGGTTGAGTGAGCACGGACAGGAACTGTCGAACCTCGGCGCGAGCGCGAGAGTGATGCCTCGTCGACCCGGCGACTTTGCAGATCAGCGGCGTGCGATGCGGGTAATCGAAATAGTGCAGTTCCTTGACGGGCGGCAGCCAGACCTCAGGATGGTCCTTGAGATTGTGGTGGAGCCAGGTCGTCCCCGCCTTTTGAGCGCCGATACATAGAAAATCAGGCAGCATGTCCGCGGTCATCGATAAGGCGAGACCCTAACGGTCGGCCGACATCATCGCGTCACGGGCGCCGCGGAATTCATTTCCTTCGCGCCAGTTGGGCCACGAGTTTTCGTTGGCTATGCGCCAGCCCATCATGAAGTACAGTTCCAGCTCCTGGACGGCGCCGGCGAGGTCCCACGTACCATCGACTTCGTCAGAAGGCTTGTGGTAGCGCTCCGCCACGTACTCATCAAACTCTGACTGGCCCCGCTCAGCGCCGCCGTCGACCATGTCGCTTCCCGGATGGGTGTAGAAAGCGGGTACGCCTTTCTTTGCGAACTCAAAGTGGTCCGACCGGTAGAAGAACCCCTTTTCGACATGAGGGTCGGGTCGCACGACACGGTCCTGCATGGATGCGGCCCACTCCGCATAGTCGTCGAGCTCGGAATTCCCGTGCCCGACGACGGTGATGTCGTGTGTCGCGCCCCACGTAATGAGCCCGTCCATGTTGACCACGGCGGCTGTGTGGTCGAGCGGTACCACGGGGTGGTTCGCGTAGTACTTCGAACCGAGCAAGCCCTGCTCCTCGGCAGTCACGGCCAGGAACATGATGGAACGATCCGGCGGCCCGGGTGCGGCCACGAAACCACGCGCGACCTCGAGCAAGCCCGCGGTACCGGAGGCGTTGTCGCGAGCGCCGTTGTAAATCTTGTCATCCCCCTCGATCGACGGGTCGATCCCAAAATGGTCGTAGTGTGCCGTATAAATGACGAACTCGTCAGGTCGCTCAGCTCCTGGCAGTACAGCGAGGAAGTTGCGGGACGAGGACCTCGCGAGGCTGTTCGAGATCGGTAACGATACCGTGAGCGTCCCCAGGGGTACGGGCCTGAAGTCGGGAGACAGGGCGCCCTGGTCCAGCTCGTCGAAGTCGAGCCCGGCCCGCGAGAATAGTCCGCGGGCCCGCTCTTCGGTGATCCAGCCCCCCACGTCCAACAAAGGAGCGTCGCCTGCGTCCTCCAGCCCGAACTGGGGTCCGGACCAGCCGTTCTCGACGACGGCCCAGGGATAACCCGCAGGGCCGGTCCGATGGACGATCAGCGCCCCCGCGGCCCCCTGGCGGGCGGCTTCCTCATACTTGTAGGTCCAGCGGCCGTAGTACGTCATGGCGCGGCCGGTGAACAGATCGGAACCCTGCGTCACGTAGCCCGGGTCGTTCACGAGGATGACGACAGTCTTGCCCGTCGCGTCCAGACCCTCGTAGTCATTCCAGCCGTACTCCGGTGCCACGATCCCGTAACCCACGAACACGAGTTCGGAGTCGTCGAGGGCGATGGCGTCCACCACCTGCTCTGTCGTGGCCACGAAGTCGGTCTTGTACGCGAGCGTCTCCGACTGCCCGTCACCGGAGATCTCCATGACCATGTCTGTGCCCGGTGTGATCGAGACCAGGGGTACGTCCTGGGTCCAGCTGTCCCCGTTGCCCGGCACCAGTCCGAGTTGCTGGAACTCGTTGGTCAGGAAGCGGAGCGTCCTGTCCTCGCCCGCTGTTCCGGGGGCGCGCCCTTCGAGCGAATCGTGGGCCAGCACGCCTATCGCGGCGGCCAGGCCTCCGGCGCTGATGGCTTCGAGTCCGGTGGCCGGAACCGCTATCGGCGCATCCTCCGTGTCCCCGGCGCACGCCGCCACAACCAACACTCCAAGGATGGCGAGAAGCTGCTTTCCGTTTCGACGTCGCCGGGTGTGCGTCACGCTACTGCCACTCGTCGAGTAGATCATCCACCTCATAGCTTGGCCTCAAATCGACCGGAACTACGCCGTCCAGGCGATCCAGCGCCCTGCGCATGTCGAGCGACATCTCTCCGTAGGACTCGAGGAATTCGGTGGCGCCGTCGTAGTCGGCCGTCGCCTCGAACATCAGGTAGATCGAAGCGAGCTCTGCCATCACTGCAGGCATGCGCTCGAAGTTTGCCCGAAACAGACCTGACTCGTCGATGTACTCGATGGCTCCGTGCTCGACCAGATAGTTGAACTGGGTCAGACATCCCAGGCCGTGTGCTTCGGTCGCGCCGAACCGTACGCAGCGGAACATGTCCGCCACGTGATCAACGTACACCTCTTCCTGAAACGCCTCGTCGTACACACCCCGTGCGGTAAGAACGGCCAGGCTGTGCGTCCCGGTTGCGTCGGCCTTTGCCTCCTCGACGGCCGAGTACCGGTCCCGCAGACCCTGGTTGACCGTCAGGTCCGGCTGGCCCGTTACGTAATCCGGGCCGAGAGCGTGCGAAAGCTCGTGCATCAGTACCCGCGTGAAGTAGGCATCGAACCCGATGCGCTCTGCCTGTTCAGGCACGAGCACCGAGGCCGCGATCGGTTTCAGGATGCGGTCGAACTTCGCCTGGATCACGTTGCGGAGCATCACCTTCTTCGACCCCTCGGTCTGCCGTATTCGCGGATCGTTCGGGAGGTTGAAGGCGATCGTCTGCACACCCTGCCGCGCGTCGCCGGCGCCGTAGATCAAATCGATCACGGAAATGGGCGACGTAAACGGGCGATCGAGGTACTTGTACTCGTCGGCAATCGGCAGGGCCGCCTCGAGGGCAGGCAACTCAGCCGCGAGCCGCGCCAGCAGGTCACTGGCGGCCGGGTCCTTGAGACCTAGGAACGACTCGAAGGCCGTCTTATAACCGAACAGC
>JARFPW010000087.1 GCA_029288095.1 Gemmatimonadota bacterium | reverse complement strand
GGGCTCGGCAAATTCGCGGCCGCTGCGATCGTCGTCACCGGTACCCACCCCTCGTCAGGCCGACGCGCCAACTCGGTCATGGCCCTGATGGCGTACTCGCATGGGTTTGAATACAGCATAGTAGCGGCTCTTTTAAGATCGATTTATCTTCTAAGCCCTCCCCAAGGTACCTATTACGGAGCCTGAAGATGGCGCGGATCGAAAGCAATATACAGGAATCGGAATGGTCGCGGCACCTTGCCGTCGTCGTAGCCGCACTTCTGGTGGTCGAAACTGTGACCGGGCTGTCGATCCTTCTGCTACCGTTCAGCGTGCCGAACCAGGTCGCCGTCCTGCTTCACACCGTCGCAGGTCTCGTACTGCTGGTGCCGTTCGCCTTGTATCAGATCCGTCATTGGAGACGGTACATCCGGCTGCCGATGACACACGTCAAGCTGACGGGCTACATCGCTCTTGTATCGACGTGTATCGCGATCGTAACCGGAGTAGTCCTGACCGTACAGGCGATGTTCGCGGCTCGCATCAGTTACGGTTGGGATCTCGCTCACATAGTGGCGACGTTCGCGCTGATCGCCTCGTGCACGCCGCACATTCTGGTTCTGATGATCCGCGCCTTTCGGGCGTCCCCCACGCCTCCGATCGAGCGCCTGCGGGCCGCACAGGTCCGCTTCGGGCAGCGTTCGGCCGGTCTCACGGTGCTTCTGCTGGCGGTCATCGTTGTCGGCACAGTTGCGTACCCGGCCGTAGATCTCGAACACGAGCTTCCTGAGGACTACAGCTTCCTGTATGGCGAGGACCGACCGTTCGCACCCAGCCTCGCCAGTACGGTCACCGGCGGGCCATACGATGAACGGGTGCTCGGCGGGTCGGAAAGTTGTGGGTCGGCGGGGTGCCACGAGGAAATCGCCAGGGAATGGTCCGTCAGCGCACACCGCTGGTCGGCGATGGATGCGGCCTTCGTCAGGGTTCAGGATGTCATGGCCGAGCAGAATGGCGCCGAGTCCACGCGTTATTGTGGCGGTTGCCATGACCCGATCTCGCTGTTCTCGGGAGCCAAGAACGTGTTCGTCGACGACCTCACGAACCTGGTTGGCTACGATGAAGGCGTGTCGTGTCTGGCGTGCCATTCGATTCGCGAGACGGACGTCCAGGGGAACGCGAACTACGTGATGGGAAAGCCGGACCGCTACCTGTTCGAACTGCGGGATGGGAAGGTTGCCAAGGCCCTGAGCGATTTCCTGATCCGGGCATATCCGAGGCACCACGTAGAGACACTGAGTCACCGGCTATTCAAGAGCCCGGAGTTCTGCGCGGCCTGTCACAAGCAGTTCATCGACGAAGAAATCAACCAGGTCGGTTGGGTACAGCTTCAGAATCAGTACGACAACTGGCGTAAGAGCCGCTGGAACGAGCCGGGCAATCCGGAACAGACCATCGAGTGCCGTGAATGCCACATGCCGTTGACGGAGTCGACCGACCCGTCGAGGGGGGACGAGGCCGATTACAATCGCTCCCGCACGGACGGCAAGCACCGCAGCCACCGCTTCCTGGCGGCTAACCAGTTCATGCCGCTGGCCCTGGGCCTGGAGGGCGCGGAGGAGCAGGCCGCACTCACCGAGCAATGGTTGCGCGGAGAGCTCGCGGTTCCGGAGATCGCTCACAAATGGCAGGAAGGTCCTGCCATTCCGCTCGAGATCGGCGTACCGGAGCGCGTGCGTGCGGGCGAAGAAGTGCCGATCCGACTGACGATCACCAACAACAAGGTCGGCCACGATTTTCCGACCGGACCGCTCGACATCATCCAGGCCTGGGTTGAGCTTGAGGTGAAGGATCAGAGTGGCAACGTCGTGTTTGAAAGCGGCCAGCGGGACGAGAGTCACTTCATCGAACCGGGGTCGTTCATGTTCAAGGCGGAACCGGTTGACCAGTACGGCAACCTCATCGACCGGCACAACCTGTGGGAGATGGTCGGCGTAAGGTATCGTCGCTCACTGTTCCCGGGCTTCTCCGACGTCGCCGAGTTCTCGTTCGTGTGCCCCGGTGCGCCGCTGACCAACGCCGAAGCCGCCGAAGGCGGTGTGCGGGCTCCGATCGACGGTTCCGCCGTTGGCCAGGAACTCGTGGTCGTACCGCCGAGTGGCGTCGAGGAATTGACCGTCACCGCCCGTCTGATGTATCGGAAGGCGGACCAGTTCCTGCTGAACTTCCTGTTTGGTTCCGACTCCGGAATCACCTCCCCCGTGACTGTCATGTCCGAGGCGGAAGCCAGTATCGCCGTCGGTCCCGGCACCTAGTTGCGCGTGCTCTCCCGGAGACAGCGCCGCGTCGCGATCACGATTGGCGCGTTTGTACTACTCACGATCGTGGTGGGCGTCACGGTGGATCGCCTGACGCAAGGCGAGCCTTCATACCTTCCCGGGGAGGACGTCGCCGGACTGACTGCCGATCTCTCACGCGAATTGCCTGCCGATCATCCGGTGGTGTCGTTCACGGACGTCACCGACTCGGCCGGTATCGACTTTCGCCACTTCCCCCGCACCCGGGCGGGGCAGCTCCCGGAGGACATGGGGTCCGGTGCGGGATGGGCCGACTACGACAACGACGGGTGGCTGGACCTGCTGCTGGTCAACATCGCCGGTCCTTCCCGCCTGTACCGGAATCTCGGGGACGGTAGCTTCGCCGACGTGACCGCTCAGGTCGGCATCGATCAGGTCACGACTGGCATGGGCGTCGCCTGGGCGGACTACGATGACGACGGCTGGACGGATGTGTTCCTGTCAGCTTACGGGGACAACGTGCTGTACCGGAATCTCGGGGACGGGACGTTTCGTGACGTCACGGCAGCCGCCGGAATGGGTAGCCGGCCAGGCTTCTGGGCGGGTGCCTCGTGGCAGGATTACGACAACGACGGTCATGTGGATCTGTTCGTCGCCGGCTACGTGCGCTACGACCCCACCCTCGGAGATGATGGGGCGGGCCTGCAGTACGACGTCGAGATTCCGCCCAGCCTGAATCCGTCATCCTTCCGGCCGCATGCAAACGCGTTGTGGCGAAATCTGGGGGACGGGACGTTCGTGGACGTAGCAGAGAGTGCCGGTGTGCGTGGACGGGGACGCAGCCTGGGCGCGGTGTGGGCCGACTTCGACGAGGACGGATGGCCCGACGTCTATGTGGCCAATGACGTTTCCGACAACGTCCTCTATCGGAATCTCGGGGATGGAACGTTCGCGGACGTGAGTCATCGGGCGGCCGTCGCGGACTATCGAGGCGCGATGGGCCTGGCGGTCGGCGACTGGGACGGCGACGAGGATCTCGATCTGTTCATTACGCACTGGATCGCCCAGGAGAACGCGCTGTTCAGCAATCTCACCGCAGATCTCTCGTCGGCGCCGGGAGAGACGCGGCAGCTGCGGTTCGTCGACCAGGCCGACCGTTTCGGGCTCGGACAGATCGCGCTGGACTTCGTCGGCTGGGGAACGACGTTCTTCGACTACGATCACGACGGGCGGCTCGACCTGTTCGTG
>JARFPW010000023.1 GCA_029288095.1 Gemmatimonadota bacterium | reverse complement strand
GGGCATGCGCGTGCCGCACCCTGCCCGTCTCCGCATCCAGGGACCGGCCTTGCCGCAGGAGCGGCAGCCTCGTGGCCGGTACATGCAAACTGGAAAAGAGTCAGTCTCACGCCCGATCGTGACGCTGATGTCGCAGGTGTGTAACGATGATGTAACAGAGAGTGCCGCTCACCCCGTCGAACCGGGATCAGCGGAGACTCGGCCGGAAACCGGACCAGTCCAGGTCCGGATCCGTGAACAGGTCATCATCTTCACAGCCCGCCGGCGCTGGAGCGGGCTGCAGGGCCCGGTCTACGAGGGGGGATGGGGCGGCCGCCACGGAGGCACGCGACGACCGCCCTGGAGGGAACCTGACGCGACTCCGCCCTTCCGTCCCGGTACGCGGATTCGCTGCAGATGCATGCATGTATTCGGACATTTCTCTGAACAGTGCGTCGAGACGCCGAGGGGGCCGCTTTCGACGTCGCTCTCCGGCCTGCGCCGGCACGTTTACAGGAGGAGAATGCGCGGAGTGTGTGTAGCTTCCACCAACGGAGTGTAACGGCTGTGCAACGGAGTCGACTTCGGCGGTCCCGCCCAGTCGCTCGTCGGCGGCCTCAGGAGGTCGGGTGGGATCCTGGAATCACGAACCATGCTCTCGTGCCTTCACCGAGAGCGCTGTCGATGCCGACTTCCCCGCCATGAGCGGCGACGAGGTGTTTGACGATCGAGAGGCCGAGTCCCGTCCCTCCGGCTTCCCGTGATCGAGCGGCGTCCACCCGATAGAACCGCTCGAACACACGCTCCAGTTGGGCGGACGGGATTCCAGGTCCCTCGTCGGCGACTTCGAAGCGGACTCCGGAGTCGTCCGGTCCGGCGGTGAGGCGAATGGGAGAGGCGTCGGGAGCATACCGGACGGCATTGTCCAGGAGGTTGGACAGAACCTGAAACAGGGCCTCCCGGTCCGCCCGGACCTTCAGGTCCTCCGGCAGGTCCGGCTCGAGCCGTATGCCACGACGTTCCGCCCCTGACTGCAACGATGCCCACGCATCGTCGATGAGCGGTCGCACACGAAGCTCCTCGATCTCGGGGCGCCAGGCGCCGGACTCGATACGTGCCAGGTCGAGCAGGTCATCCACGAGGTGCTGCATCCGATCGGTGTTGGCCAGGATCCGGACGGCGAAGTCCCGGGTCGTCTCGGGATCGACACCCGAGTCCGCGAGTGCCTCGGCGAATCCGCGCATGCTGGTGAGGGGAGTCTTCAGCTCATGCGACACGTTCGCGACGAAATCCCGCCTGACCCCCTCCAGCTGACGCGTCCGGGTCAGGTCCCGAATGTCCACCAGCGCCCCGGACTTCAGCGGAAGTGCGGAGAGCAGAACGGTGCGATTCCCAAGGTCCGTCTCGTGGCTCGCCGCGGTGCCCTGCAGTGCGCTGTCGATCGCGACCCGGTTTTCGGGATCCCGAAAGAGCGAAGCGAGTCGCTGACCGGTAAGTTCACTGCGCCCGACCCAGGTTTCGAAGGCCCGGTTGACGCGCTGGATCTGTCCTTCCTGATCGATCACGGCCAGCCCGTCGTCGAGCCGGTCGAAGACAGTGGAAAGCTCGGCGCGCTCCGACTCCAGCTTCTCGACTCGCTCTCCCAGCCGCAGGGCCATCTCGTCTATCGAGTGACCGAGAGCGCCCGCGGTCCCACCGCCCTGTCCGCCGATTCGCGTCGAGAGATCCCCCTCTCCGATCCTGTCGAGGGCCGTGCGCAGTTTCTCGAGAGGTGTCGTTCTCAGGCGGTGAACCATACCGGCGAGAAGCATGGCGAGCACGAATGCCAGAAGCGCGGTCGCGGCCGCGACCTGCCGGGTCCGGCCGAGAAACGCGGTGGTCTCGCTCTCCGGCTGGGCCAGTCGCACGACACCGCGGGAATGTGGAACGGCCACGTACAGGAGCCGGAGAGCGATCGTACCACTGGCCCGCAGATCCGAGCCTTCCCGGCCCTCGAGTGCGGCGGCTACTTCAGGTCGGTCCGCATGGTTCTCGATGGTCGGAAGTCGCGAAGCCTCCACTTCGCTGTCCCCCAGAACGTTGCCGTCCCTGTCGATCAGGGTCACTCGCACACCGGCCACCTCCCCCAGCAGGTCCGCGATCGAGTCGGAAAAGGGCTGCTGGGCGAGATCCTCCCCTACCAGGTAGGCGGTTCGCGAAAGTTGCCGGATCTCGCGTTCCAGCAGCTGGGGTTTCAACTCGAGCGCCGTCCAGAGAAGAAACAGGCCGAAGGGAATGGTCAGAGCGAGCAGAAGCAGGACGAAGGTGCGCCGCGTGGACATCAGCCCTCCGACTCGGGTATGCGAAACCTGTAGCCCACACCTCGCACGGTCTCCAGCAGCTCTCCGGCGTCACCGAGTTTCGATCGCAGCCGGGCTACGTGCATGTCCACCGTTCGCGTCTCGATCTGCGCGTTCGTCTGCCAGGCCGCCTGGAGAAGCTGACGGCGGGTCTGAACCCGCCCGCGTCTCTCGAGGAATACCTCGAGCAGCCGGTACTCCAGCGGCGTGAGGTCGATCTCCACACCGTCGGAGAACGCCCGATGGGCGTCACGTTCCAGCTCGACGGAACCGACCTTCAGGCGTCGCGACTGGGTCACCGGCTCGGCATAGGTCCGACGCAGGAGCGCCCGGACACGAAACACCAGTTCCTGGGGGCTGAACGGCTTGGTTACGTAGTCGTCGGCTCCGGACTCGAACCCACGGAGCCGTTCCTCCTCCTCCCGACGGGCGGTCAGCAGGATCACGG
>JARFPW010000365.1 GCA_029288095.1 Gemmatimonadota bacterium | reverse complement strand
GTCCTGTGCCACGCCGAATCAGACATGAAGTGCACGGCTCGTGCCACGTTGCCCGGATGTCTGGCACATTCGGCAGTTGTAGGCTCTTCAACAAGAGAGCGCCGGGCGGTAGAGCCGGTGTTCATCCTTCCGTGCAGCGCTTGCACCACACCTTCGCGAGGTGCCCGCCGCCGGCCAAAGCCGTAAATTCCACTACCGCAGAGAAGGGCCTACGTCCGTCGCAAATAACGGGACTCATATCGCCGGGAGAGCATCATGAGCGACTTCGATCCGATCGAGTCTCTTGCAGATATGCAGCACGAGTTCGGCGAGCACGGTGGCGTGAACATGTCCATCGAGACGAGCACCACTTTCACGGTGATGCAGGCAGACACGCTGCCCGAGATCTTCGGCGGCCAAAGGGGGCCGGAAGACGGCGGATGTTTCCTGTATGGACGCCATTTCAACCCGACCGTGTACGTGCTCGGCAAGCAGATCGCCGCCCTCGAGGGTTCGGAAAGTGCGTACTGCACGGCCAGCGGGATGGGCGCGATCTCCAGTTCCCTGATGCAGCTCTGCGACCACGGAGATCATATCGTCGCGAGCCATACGATTTACGGTGGAACGTTCGCGCTTTTGAAGGACTTTCTGCCGGCTAAGGCGGGAATCGAGACTACGTTCGTCGACACGAGCAACCTGGAAACCCTCGGCGAGGCGTTCACACCGCGCACCAAAGTGCTGTACGTCGAATCAGTCGCCAATCCGACGCTGCGTGTCGCCGATATCCCTCGACTCGCTGACCTCGCCCACGCGCACGGCGTGCAGCTGGTCGTCGACAACACGTTCAGCCCCCTGATCCTGTCTCCGATCCAGCTGGGAGCGGACGTGGTCGTGCACAGTCTCACCAAGTTCATGAATGGGGCGTCCGACTACATCGGCGGGGCGATCTGCGGGTCCGAGGATTTCATCATGGGACTGATGGATCTTCACCTTGGATCGCTGATGCTTCTCGGGCCGACGATGGACCCGCGCGTGGCGTTCGACATCAGCATGCGCCTTCCCCATCTGGGTCTGCGAATGGCGGAGCACGGAAGGCGGGCGCTCGCGTTCGCCGAGCGGCTCGACGCGGCGGGGCTGGACGTTGTCTACCCCGGACTGCCCGGGCATCCGGACCACGCGCTGTTTGATTCGCTGCGCAGAAAGGAGTTCGGGTACGGCGGGATTCTCTCGCTCGATCTGGTGACGCAGCGGCGGGCTGAGGAGTTCATGGAGGTCCTCCAGAACAAGGACCGCTTCGGATTCATGGCGGTCAGTCTCGGGTACTTCGAGACGTTGATGTCCTGCTCCGGAAGTACCACGTCGAGCGAGATGACCGAACAGGAGCAGCGCGAGGCCGGCATCCAACCGGGATTGATCCGCATGTCGATCGGCTATACCGGAACGCTGGAGCAGCGCTGGAGCCAATTGCAGGACGCGCTCGAAATCCTCAACCTGATACCGGTCGCCGCCGGGTGACCGGGTGACGAAGCTGGCGTGTCAGAAATCGGCGTTCAGCCTGCCGGACGGACTCCACTATTTGAATTGCGCCTACATGTCGCCGCTGCCGCTGGTGGTCCAGGAAGCGGGCATCGCAGGAATTAGGCGCAAAGGAGTGCCGGCCGACATCACGGCCGATGACTTCTTCGACGACGTGGACGAGGCGCGCCGGTTGTTTGCCCAGGTCGTTCACGTTCCCGACGCCGGGCGCATAGCTGTCGTCCCGTCGGTGTCGTACGGGATGTCCACACTGGTCCGGAACACTCCCCTTCACCCGGGCCAGAACGTGGTCACCGTCCGCGACCAGTTTCCGTCCAACACGCATCCCTGGCGCCGCGCATGCCGGGAATCAGGCGCTGAGTTCCGTATCGTCGGCCCTCCGAGCGAGGGAAGCGACCGCACGGCCGCCTGGAACGAAGCGCTGCTGGAAGCGATCGACGCGGACTCGGCCGTCGTCACCATGGGACAGGTGCACTGGGCGGACGGGACGCCGTTTGACCTGGCGCAGATCGGCAGCCGGGCGCGCGAAGTCGGTGCGGCATTCCTGATCGACGGAACGCAATCGGTAGGCGCGGCACCTTTCGACATCGAGGCCCTGAGGCCCGACGCCGTGGTGTGTGCCGCCTACAAGTGGCTGATGGGCCCCTACTCCATCGGTCTCACATACTTCGGCTCCCGATACGACGACGGCATACCGCTCGAAGAGAACTGGATGGGACGCGAAGGCAGCCGTGACTTTGCGGGCCTGGTGGATCAGGGTGATGAGTATCGGCCCGGCGCCGCGCGCTTCGACGTGGGCGAATCGGCGAACTTCATTCTCGTTCCCATGCTGATCGCCGCGCTTCAGCAGGTGCTGGAGTGGGGCGTCGAGCGGATCAACGAGTACTGCCGCGACCTCGCCGACCCGGTGTTTCCCGGAGCCGGCCACCTGTTCGGGCTGCGCCTGCCGGCCGATGTCGACCCCGCGGAAGTCAGGTCCGAGCTGCAACGCCGGAACGTGTTCGTATCCCTGCGAGGCCAGGCGATCCGGGTGTCGCCACACCTCTACAACGACGCGGCGGACATGGAAGCGCTCGCGAGCGCCCTTCAGGAGTCCGGAGCCGCGGCCCACCTGATGTGAGTCAGTTCCTTCGGTCCAGGATCTCCGTGGCGATGTAGACGGCCAGTACCTCGAACGCCGCCGCATTCGGATGCGGGTCGGCTTCATGGATGCGATAAGACAGCGGCCGGGAGCGGAACTGCGGCAGAATTTCGCTTGCCAGATGCACACCATCCATCATTCCCGAGAATTGCTCGAGCTCACCCACACCTGAATCCTCTGGACCCCAGGCGTCCCAGAGCAGCATATGGAACTGGCTTCCCGGGTAGCTCGTCTCGACGGTCTGTACCGCCTGCCTGACCACAGCCGCGAACAGGTTGAGGTCCCGTTCGCCTGGTGTCTGCAACATGTCCAGCACCCGGCTCGCCATCTTCGACCTGCGTAACCGGTACCCGCCTGCACCCGTCAGCCACCCGGTTGGGGCCGCGTCCCGGATGACGCCGGCGTACTCGACACCCCCATTCCCGTCGATCACATACTTCGGCCCGAATGATCTCCACCCGCCTCCGACCAGACGTTGAACGTGATCGCGGATTGCCAGGTAGATTACGTGTGTCGGTTTGCAGTCGATCACCTGGTCTACGAAGCCACGCTCGAGGGCGGCCAGCATCTGCCCGGGGCCGTGCCCGTGAAACCCGAAGTTGTGGGTGGCGTAGCGGCCAGCCATTTCGACGCCGACCTGGTACGGGAGGGCCTCCGTGTCGCCGACCCCGACGCCGTAAACGAACGATCCCCCGAAGAACAGCACACAGCCGTCTGCTTCACCTGCGGAAACTGGGGGCGAAGTCCTGAGTCCGTTGTCGCCGATCGTATACTCGACGTCGTACAGCAGTTGATCGCCGTACGTGGACGTCGCACGGTTGACGCTTGATGGTCTCGGTCGCGTGCCGAGGTAGGAGTGCCTTTGTATGTAGTCGGGCGAGTTGACGGTCCTGACGGGGATCTGGTTGCCCGCGGCCACAGTCAGCCAGATCTCGACTCCCGCCAACACCAGGACCACGCATGCGAGGTTGAACACGACGACGCCGCGGGTCGCCCGCCTATTGAGGACTCCCCAGGCGCACAGAGCCGACCCCCAGGCGAGCAGGATCCAGATGAACGGAGCCGGCAGGTACTTGAACGCGATCGCCGAACCTGCCAGCAGGGCGAGGAACGAGGCCATCTGGTAGAGCGGGCCGAGCACGAGCCGCCTAAAACACCGTGTAGATGAACGGTGCCAGCGCCGATCCCTGGGCGAATGCGAGCAGCGCACCTACGGCCAGCAGGACAAGTATCAGTGGCATGAGCCACCACTTCTTCCGCACTCGCATGAAAGCCCACAGCTCTCTCAGCAACTCCACAGGTGCCTCCTCGAGATCATCAGAATTGGCGCCGCATGTCGCCGTGGTCTCCGCGTTCTCTCCAGATCCAATCGGTCTCGGCGTCTTCCGAGCGCCGAAGTGGATTTCGGCCCGCCACGCGCAGCAGGAGGCCCGTAGGGGTCAGCACCAGGAAGTAGACGACTGCCATGAAGATGGGCGTGGTGACCTTCGATATGACAAGCGCGACGGCCATCCAGCCCCGGTATACGGGACCGAGGCGTGCCGGCACCGCCAGCCCGCCGAGCACCAGCAGTGCGCTGAGTACGCCGCCGATCGCAGCCAACACCACGTGCTCACGCCACAACAGCAGCGACCCGAGCACCGCGAACGCGATCCCGACCTGGACCCCGAATCGCCGGCCGTCGCGGGCGGTGAACTCAGTCGAGGACGAAGTCTTCACGCCAGTCCCTTTCTTCCGTCCACTCCGGCTGCTCGGCCTTGTACAGCAGATACGGGCCGAGCACGAGGTTGTCCATGTCAGTCCTCATGAAGCAGCGCCACGCATCCTCCGGCGAGCACACGATCGGCTCACCGCGCACGTTGAACGACGTGTTCACTACGAGCCCGCAGCCGGTCTTCCGCTCAAACGCTTCGATCAAATCGAAATAATCCGGATTCCGCTCGCGATCGACGGTTTGCACGCGCGCCGAAAAGTCGACGTGCGTAACCGCCGGGATGTCCGACAGGCGCACCTTCAGACGTTGGAAGCCGGTGCTATTCTCCGCGGACGCTGCCTCCGCAGTGCGCCGGTTTTCGTTGACCGGCGCGACGAGCAGCATGTACGGCGACTGTGCGTCGAGGTCGAAGTACTCCCCGGCTCGATGGGCCAACACACTGGGCGCGAACGGGCGAAAGCTCTCACGGAACTTGATCTTGAGGTTCATCTGCGATTGCATTTCGGCGCTGCGTGGATCTCCGAGGATGCTGCGTGACCCCAGCGCCCGTGGCCCGAACTCCATCCGGCCATTGAACCAGCCGACAACCTTCTGATCCGCCAGCAGTCCGGCTACGGTCTCGGTCAATTCGTCGCGCCCCATCCGGTGGTACCGCGCACCGGCCTCGACGAGCGTGGCTTCGATCTCGTCGGGTTCGAACCCCGGCCCCAGCAGGGCCCCGCGCATCGAATCGGCAGCCTTGATGTCGCGAGGCTTCCCCAGATGGCGGTGCCATACGAGCTGGGCGGCTCCCAGAGCTCCTCCTGCGTCACCGGCCGCCGGTTGAATCCACACGTTTTCGAAGGGCCCCTCGCGAAGAATGCGGCCGTTGCCGACGCAGTTCAGGGCCACGCCCCCCGCCAGGCACAGATTCGAAAGGCCCGTCTTCTCATGCGCGGTCCGGGCCATGCGCAGCATGACCTCCTCGCACACGTCCTGCACCGAGCGGGCAAGATCCATCTCGCGCTGTGTGATCTCGGACTCGGGACTGCGGGGCGGGCCTCCAAACAGCTCGTCGAACCGCGGGCTGGTCATCGTCAAGCCGCCGAGATAGTTGAAGTACTTCTGGTCGAGGCGGAACGAACCGTCTTCGTTGAGCTCCATCAGCTCGGTCAGGATGCGATCGACATACTTCGGCTCTCCATAGGGCGCCAACCCCATGACCTTGTACTCGCCGGAGTTGACCTTGAAGCCCGTGTAGTACGTAAACGCCGAGTACAACAGGCCGAGGGAGTCGGGCCAGCGCAGTTCGCCGATCAGATCGACCTCGGATCCGGACCCGACGCCGATAGACGCGGTTGCCCATTCGCCGACTCCGTCCATCGTCAGAACCGCCGCGTCCTCGAACGGAGACGCGAAGAACGCACTTGCCGCATGCGACTCATGATGCTCCGCGAACAGTAACTCGCCCTCGAATCCGAGGCCTTCGCGGATGTCCCGCGACATGAACAGCTTCTCTTTGATCCACAGGGGCCCGGCCTTGAGGAACGACTTGAAACCCCCTGGAGCGAGCCCGAGATACGTTTCGAGGATGCGCTCGAACTTCAGCAGAGGCTTGTCGTAGAACACGACGTAGTCGACGTCGGCGATCGAGATGCCGGCGTGCCGCAGGCAGAACTCCACCGCGTTGGTCGGCAGCGACGAGTCGCCCTTCACACGGGTGAAGCGCTCTTCCTGGGCGGCCGCGACAGGCTGACCGTCGGCCAGCAGGCAGGCGGCGCTATCGTGATAGTAGGCGGAGACGCCGAGAATGTAGATCTGCTTCACGGGGTCGCGCCGATGAGGGTCCAGGGTCCGATTCGCACCAATTCAGTCAGCCTCTCAAATGATATGTAAGGATGCTGGACACCGGTGAACGCAGAAGATATGCCACCTGCCGGATCCTGCACCTTTCGGGTCTCAGGTGGCCTTCACACCCTCCTTGCTGTGGAGCGGTTGCCACACGGCTTTGCCATTCTGCGCGGACTAATGGGGTCTTACGTTGCGGGTATAGGTTTTGCGCCGACGAGCGTTCTTGCACCATTCGCGGAGAAGGCGATCTATGGAAACTCCCCAGGGGAGCATTGAACTCTCGGTTGTCATGCCGTGTCTCAACGAAGCGGACACTCTGGAAACCTGCGTCAGCAAGGCATTCAGCGCGTTCGAGTCCGGGGGGATCGCCGGCGAGGTGATCGTGGCGGATAACGGATCAACCGACGACTCGCGGGAGATCGCTCGACGGTTGGGCGCCCGCGTCGTCGATATCCAGCGACGGGGCTACGGGAACGCTCTGCAGGGCGGAATCGAGGCGGCCCGCGGCCGCTACGTGCTCATGGGAGACGCCGACGACTCCTACGATTTTCTCGAAATCCCCAGCTTCGTCACGAAGCTGCGCGAGGGTTACGACCTCGTTCAGGGATGTCGGCTCCCGGCAGGCGGCGGTCGCGTGTTGCCCGGTGCGATGCCTTTCCTGCACCGCTGGTGGGGCAATCCGATGTTCTCCTACATGGTCAGAACGATGTTCAAGGCTCCAATCCATGACGTGTACTGCGGGATGAGGGGATTCACGAAGGACCTCTACGAGCGACTCGAGATGCGATCGCCGGGCATGGAGTTCGCCACGGAAATGATCATCAAGTCGAGCGTACGCGGGGAACGAATCGCCGAAGTACCGATCAGCCTGCATCCGGATGGCCGGAAGAGCCACGCGCCTCACCTGCGCACGTTCCGCGACGGCTGGCGTACCCTGCGGTTCTTCTTTATGTCGAGCCCGAAGTGGCTGTTTACGATTCCGGGCCTGGTTGCCATCGGCATCGGTCTCGTGTTCGCCGCACTCGCTCTCGGAGGAGCGACGATAGGCCCTGCGCGGTTCGACGCGCACACGCTTCTGTTCAGCAGCCTCGCGATCATCCTCGGGTTCCAGACGCTCACCTTCGGAGTGTTCGCCCGGAAGTACGGGATCGATGAAGGGCTTCTGTTTGCGAGTCCGGGCGCCCATCGACTCCTGCGGTGGATTACGCTGGAGCGGGGGCTCGTTCTCGGCGGACTCGTGTTCCTGGCTGGAGCCGCCGTGCTCGGCGCGGCCGTGGTTTCATGGCTCCGGGTGGATTTCGGTGACCTCGACTACTCGGCTACCATGCGCCTGGTGATTCCGGGCTTCACGCTGGCGGCTCTCGGGTTCCAGGTCATCCTGGCGAGCTGTCTCGTAACCGTGCTCGGAATCGACGTGCCTGCATCCCACGCTTCATGAGCGAGACGCCTGCCTGGGCTCCCACCGAGAGCCGACGCTGGACGACCTGGTTTCTCATCCTGGGTGGCGCGGGCATCGTGGCCGGCTTGCTCGTGGTCCCGGCGATCATCCGCAGCGCATACGGAGATGGGGTATTCGGGTTTCTGGGCGGGCTGATACCAGGCCGCGACGTGCATGCAGTCGAGGTCTACCTGGCCCGCTGGCGGCAGGTCTTTCTGCTTGGTATCGGCGGACTGGCAGCCCTCTGGGGCATCGGCCTGGTGGTCCTGCAGCCACTTACCTGGCGACTGACCAAAGCCGCCTATCTCAGCGTGCCGACGGTGGGCGGACGGTTCGAGCGCCGCACGGTCGCCCTGCTACTCACACTCGTGGCGATAACGGTAACGGTGCAGGCAGTGCACCTTCCCGGTCAGTGGGAAGAGGTCCGGGGCCACGAGTACGAGCGGATCGCGACGAGCCTGGCCGACGGACACGGGTTCAGCTTTCCGCCGACTCTCCGATGGTTGTACCAGGACGGAGAGCCGGGCGATAACGAATACGGCGCCACGGCGTGGAAAGAGCCAGTCTACCCTTACTTCATGGCCGCGTCGTTTTCGCTGTTCGGACCGCGATACGGCAGACTTGCGGTGGTCCTGGCGCAGCTCGGCTTCCTGGTCGTCACGTGCATGTTGGTTTATCGACTCGGTTCGAAGCTGTTCGGACCCGGCGTGGGCGTAGCGGCGGGTCTGCTGACCGGGCTGCTGGTTGATCTGCATTACATCAATACGCTCAAGATGCAGATCCAGGCGATATCCGGGCTGCTTCTAGTGGGCGCACTGCTCCTGATCTTCCGCTACGGCGAGCGTCCGGGCACCCGGAAGGCCGTCTGGCTGGGCCTGTTCCTGGGGGCGGCGGCGCTGACCCACGCGGTGCTGATCGTCCTGGTGCCGATTGCCGGTCTGTTCATCCTGCTTCACACCAAAGACAGGTCGTGGCGGGCGGCCATGAAGCCGGCCCTGTTGATGGGGGTGGCAGCGGCGCTGGTGATTTCACCGTGGACGATCCGCAACTACATCCAGTTCGGGCACGTGATTCCCGTGCAGACAGGGTTCGGGTTGTTCGCGAACGTATCCAATCCGTATCTGGCGGAGACCTACCTGGCAGGCATCGACGCCTGTAGAAATGGATCCCCGCCCGTATACCGGGCTAGCGGGCCGTTCGACGCCGTCCGGTCATTTCGGGATGATGAGCGGATTCTTCACACGGTGCACCGCCGCGCCGTCGCCTGCGTGGCGGCCAACCACGCCGAGGAGTACTTCAGCCTGAACGAGCACGAGCGTGACGGCCTGCACAGGCAGCAGCTCCTCAGCTTCGCACGGCAATATCCCTTGGAGGTCCTGGAGCTGACGGCCGCCAAGGCCTTCCTTTACCTGTTCGACGTACCGGTTGATGGACGCGGATCCCCCCCGCTCGCGGCTCTCGGCCTCGTTGGACTCCTGGTCGTCGTTCGAAGACCGCAGATGTGGGTGTTTCCCGTCGCCATCCTGGCGTACGCGACGCCGTTCGCCCTCGGCGCTCCGATGTACTTCCGATACCAGGCCCCGCTTGAGCCCGTGTATGCGCTGCTGGCTGTCGTGGCAGTCGTCACGGTTTGCCGGCCCGCGTACCGGAAGTCGAGACGCGCCTGGACAGCCCGAAACGACCAATGATCAACCGTCCGATGAGCCTGCGATGGACGAAGTGGTTCCTCATGCTGGCCGCAGCATGGGGCGCGGCGGGCTGGCTGGTGGTTCCTGCGATCATCCGCAGCGCGTACGGGGATGGGTTATTCGGCTTCCTCGGCGGATTCATGGGTGGACGCGACAGTCACGCGGTCAGCCATTACCTCGGCATCTGGGAACGGTTGGCGGTGCTTGCCCTGCTGGTGCTCATCGGCGCGTGGATCGTCGGCTTGATCGTCATGCAGCCCGTGACGCGACGCCTGGTCAGACAGGCTGGGCGGGCAGCGTACTTCGCGCTTCCGACGTTCGGCGGTCGAGTCCAGCGCCGAACGATGGCCGTCGTCGCAGGCCTGTCGGTGATCACGATCGCCGCCCAGGCCAACTACCTGCCGGACCGGTGGGAGGATGCGGTGGGCCACGAGTACGAGAGCGTGGCCATGGGCCTGCTGGCCGGACATGGGTTCAGCTTCCCGCCGGGGGCACGCTGGCTCGTGCTCGATGACGAGCCGGGCGCGGACCAGCACGGCACTACGGCGTGGAAGGAGCCCGTATATCCAAATTTCCTGGCTGCGTCGTTTCGGGTGTTCGGACCGCGGTATGGACGCCTGGCGGTAATCCTCTGCCAGATCGGATTCCTGTTCGGCGCCTGTCTCGTCCTCTACCACCTTGGGACGAGGCTGTTCGGCCCGGGTGTGGGGATCGCCGCCGCACTCGTCACGGCACTCAATCTCGACCTGCACTGGATCGTCTCGCTCAGCTTGCAGGTCCCTGCGGTTTCCGGTCTGCTCCTGCTTGGCGGACTCCTGCTCATGTTCCGATACGCAGAGCAGCCGTCCGCGCGTCGGGCGGCGTGGTTGGGTCTCTACCTGGGAGTCGCCGCGCTGACCCACGCGGTGCTCATCGTGCTGGTGCCGATTGCGGGACTGTTCGTCCTTCTCCACGGGCGTGAACGCAACTGGCCCGGTGCCGTGAAACCCGCCCTGCTTCTGGGCCTGGTCGCGGCGCTGACGATTTCTCCGTGGACCGCACGGAACTACATGCAGTTCCGGCACATCATCCCGGTGCAAACCGGCTTCGGCCTGTTTGCCAACGTTACCAACCCGTATGTGGCCGAGACCTACCGGGCGGATCTGGATGCGTGCGGTGATGGCTCCGAACCGGCCTACCGGGCGGACGGGCCGCTGGATGCTCTGCGGACGCTGCGAGCGGCCCGGAATTACTCGGCGATCCATGTGCGAGGCGTCGGATGCGTTGCGGCGGCTCACGAGGACGTCTACCTGTCGCTGAACGAACACGAGCGGGACGGACTGCATAAGCAGCAGTTCGTCGCCTTCATCACCGAGCACCCCGGGGATTTTTTCGCCCTGACCGCCGGCAAGACCCTGCTATATCTCCTTGACGTGCCGATCGGCGGCCGGGGTTCCGTGCCGCTCGCAGCGCTGGCCATTCTGGGGATCATAGTTACCGTGCGACGCCCGAAGATGTGGGTCTTCCCGGCTGCAATCCTGGCCTACGCCGCACCGTTCGCGCTCACGGGACCCATCTACTATCGGTATCAGGCTCCGCTCGAAATGGTGTACGCGCTGCTCGCGGTGGTGGCCGTGTGGACGGTGCTGAAGGGTCCGCTCCAGCGGGTGACGGGAGCCGGTCCTACTGCGGATTGAACACCCGCGTCCGGATTGCCTCGTAACGTGGAAGCTGTCGAACGGCACTGAACCCGGGGAATACGTCGACCCACACCAGGTCCGCGGCCCGTGCCTCCACCGCCTCCTCGAGCCGGTCGAGCGCGGCATCGGTCTCGCCAAGCGCCGCATGAAGCTGGGCGATCCGCACGGGCGACACGTAGTGGCTCTCCTTCCCGTCCACCATCGCAGCGAGGACCTCTCGGGCCTCGGCCTCCCGGCCGGCCGCGGCTAGCGCGCCACCCAGGGCGGCCTGGTTCTCGGCGCTCCACCCGCCTGCCGCACGGGCGCGATCCAGGGCCTCGAGCGCCCGACCGGCGTCGCCCATGAACTGCGCGCTAAGGCCCTGGTAGTAGTGCGCGAACGCCAGGCGGTTGTCCCGTGCGGTGAGAGCCTCGAACCGCGAGTGCGCTTCCGCGAAGTCGCCGCGCATGAACGCGACCACGCCCAGGCTGGCCTCCACGGTGGGAGACAGCGGGTCGACGGTGGACGCGCGCTCGAGCTGCCCCACTGCGGCGTCAAATCTGCCGAGCGGCAGATGGACGTTGGTGGCGAACCACAGGGGAGCGGTCGGATACAGGGGATTGTCGCGGATCACCTGTTCGAACTCGGCCGTAGCGCGCTCCCAGTCCCAGTCGAAGATCGCGTGTACGCAGGCGAGCGCGGACAGCGCCGACGCCTGGCCCGGCTCCTGCCGAAGAGCCTCCTCAGCCTCGGCGCTTGCCAGCGGCATCAACTCGGCCGCGGGCCGCAGGCCGTAGATCGCCAGCGTGACATATGCCTCCGCGAGTGCGGCGTGCGCCGGAACACAGCACGGATCGCGATCGATCGCCCCCTGGAACAGCGCGATGCACTCCTCGAGGTCTTTGGGCGTTCGCCGGTTCCAGTGATATCGGCCCCGGAGGTACAGGTCATATGCTTCCAGGTCCGTAGTGACGCTGGATTCGCGGCCCGTACCCGAGTCAACTTCGCTCAGCGTGATGCTCAGTGCGCCCGCGATCCGGTGCGCCACATCCGACTGAATCGCGAAAATGTCCTCGAGCTCGCGATCGTAGGTCTCCGCCCACACGTGTTGATCGGAACGCACGTCGATCAGCTGGGCCGCAATCCTGACGCTGTTCGCGATCCGTCGAACGCTGCCCTCCACCAGGTAGGCCACTCCGAGCTCCGCCCCGATCTGGCGAGCGCCCGCCGGAGCCTGCTTGTACTGCCAGGCCGAAGTGCGTCTGTCTCTTATACACATCTGACGCTGCCGACGATTACTTCTGGGTGTTGGTGTGG
>JARFPW010000225.1 GCA_029288095.1 Gemmatimonadota bacterium | reverse complement strand
GTTATCGGTCCCGTCGACGACGACATCCCATCCGCGGAGAATCTCAAGGGCGTTGGACGCATCCAGCCTCCGCGGGATTTCCATCACATCCACGTCCGGATTCAATCCCTCGAGCCGCGTCCTGGCAGACGCCGTCTTCCTGGCGCCGACCGACGGCGTATCATGGAGGATCTGCCGGTGCAGATTCGACACCTCGACCACGTCCCCATCCACGATGCCGATCCTGCCCACGCCCGCAGCCGCCAGGTAGAGCGCAGCCGGCGACCCAAGCCCGCCCGCTCCGACGATGAGCACGCTCGCGTCACGCAACCGGTGCTGACCCTCGGTCCCCAACTCCGGGAGAATCAACTGACGGTGGTACCGGAGCCGCTCCTCGCGCGTCAGATCCGGGCGGCCGCCCGCGATGGACGGCACGATCGTCAGATCGGCGGGTGTGTCGATCCTGCGTTCGTCACCCTCCAGACCACGCACGTCGCGGCCGTTGAGAAACAGGTTCACGTAGGGCCTCACACCACCCTCGTCCGTCAGCAGGCGCTCGGCCAGCGTCGGCCAGGCAGCCTCGACAGCGTTCAACGCCCCCTCGACCGACGACGCTTCCACGTGCACCGTCGGTGAACCTGCCACCAGCGACCGCAGCGGCAGCGGCACATGCACACGGACCTCAGCCATCGATCCGCCATGCACGGGAGGCTCCAACCGAACCGCGGTCGATCCCTACGACGACGTACCAGTAGCCGGGCCAGGCCGCCCGGATGTCACGCGCCGACGGGTCGGGGTCACAGTCCGGGTGTGAGTGATAGAAGCCGATGACAGCCGGCTCCCCGTCGGCCTCACCCCTGAGCAAGGGTTCGAGATCACCGGGGCCGATGGCGAACGCACACGTGGGGTCGGAAGAGCGGTTCGGGAGCGGATGGACCCCAACCACTTCGTCCGCATTGCCGAGCAACGCACCGCACGCCTCGGCCGGATAGGCCCGGGAGACGTCTTCCAGCAGCCGTCGTCGCGCGACGGGCGTCAACACGAGGTCAGGCGCCGGCTTCAAGCGCCCTCCAGATCGCCTGGTAGTTCTGGCCGATCGACCCCGGTCCGCGAAACACGGAAGAGCCAGCCACGAGGACGTCGGCTCCGGCCCGCGCGGCCACCGGGGCCGTCTCAGGCCCGACACCGCCATCTACTTCTATGTGAAGGTCCGCCAGCCCCAGGTCGTCCGCCATCGCGCGGACTCTGGTCGCCTTTCGGGTCGCCGCGTGAATGAACGCCTGTCCTCCGAAACCGGGGTTGACCGTCATGATCAACACCAGATCGACGAACGGTAGCACTTCGGAGATCGTCGAGGCCGATGTGGCCGGATTGATCGCGACCCCCGCCTTCTTACCGAGCCTCCGGATCTCGTGAAGGTCTCGGTGGAGGTGCGTCGAGACCTCCTGATGGATCGTTATCAGGTCGGCGCCCGCGTCGGCGAACGGTTCCAGGAAGATCTCCGGATTGTCGATCATGAGGTGCACGTCGAGGAAGGAGCGCGTGACGGCCCGCAGCGACTTCAGGACCGGGATCCCGATGCTGAGGTTGGGTACGTAGTGCCCATCCATCACATCGAAGTGGAACCAGCTGGCTCCGGCTTCTTCACACTCCGCGACCTCCTCGCCAAGCCGCGCGAAGTCAGCAGCCAGCAGCGACGGGGCCAGAGTCAATGACCGCATAATCAGATAACTCCCAGGCTCGAACCGACCTTGTTCAGTGCGGCGAGGGCCAGATCCAGCTGGTCACGGTCGTGGCCCGCCGAGATCTGGCACCGAATGCGGGCCTCTCCCTTGGGCACTACCGGGAAACCGAATCCGATCACGAAGACACCTTCGTCCAGCAGCCGCGTGCTCAGCTCAATGGCGGCGGCCGTTTCGCCAATGATCACCGGGACGATGGGCGTATCGCCCTCGATCGGCGAGTACCCCAGCCCGGTGAGTTCCCGACGGAAATACTCCGTGTTCTCCCGCAACCGGTCCACGAGATCGGGATGCGTCTCCAGAACATCGATCGCGGCGAGAGCGCCCGCCGCCGAATGCGGAGCGATTGCGTTGGTGAACAGCTGCGTGCGTGATCGTTGCGTGAGGTAGTCGATTACCGCTCTGCTACTGGCGACGAAACCACCGGCCATGCCTCCCAGCGCCTTCCCGAGTGTCGAGGTGATGATGTCGATTTCACCGTGCATGCCGAAGTGCTCGGGCGTTCCCCGGCCCGTGTCTCCGAGGACGCCCGTAGCATGTGAGTCGTCGACGGCCAGGATCGCGTCATATCGGTCGCACAGACTCCGGATGTCAGGCAGAGGGGCTATCTCACCTTCCATACTGAATACGCCATCGGTAACGACCAGCCGATGACGGGCGCCCGCCGTCTGCTTCAACACGTCTTCGAGCGAGTCGGTGTCCATGTGGCGGTAGATGTGCCTCTCGGCCTTGCACAATCGAACTCCGTCGATGATCGAGGCATGGTTCAGTTCGTCGGAGATCAACGCGTCCTCCGGCCCGAGCAGAGGAGCAAACAAGCCTTCGTTCGCATTCCAGCAAGACGTGAACGTCAGCGCCGCTTCCGTTTCGAGGAAATCAGCAATCCGATCTTCGAGAGTCCGGTGGATGTCGAAAGTGCCGCAGATGAACCTCACGGACGATGTCCCTGCACCGTATTTCGTGGCGCCCTCTCGGACGGCTTCAATCACTTCGGGCCGGTCGCAGAGCCCCAGGTAGTTATTGGAGCACAGGTTGACCGTCTGGCCATATCCCTCCAGGTCGACCACGGGCGCCTGCCGTCCAAGGATATGTTGCAGCGCCTTGAGCACTCCTTCGGATCCCATGTCCTCGAGCGCTCCGGCCAGTCGGCGGTTGAATCCCGCGTTGACCGCAGTCGATCCCATGTCTCCCTCTTCATATAAGACCATCGATCTCCTCAACAATCGGCGATTTGCCGTCAGGGCATTCGATCCGCGTAGTAGTCCTCTGAGGTTCCGTCCCTGATCTCCGCCCGCTCGATGCGGATTGCCGGGCGCGACCCGAAGCTACCGCACAACGTAAACCCGGACAGTGCGCCGCGAATCCAAACCACACGGTCCGAATCCAGCGCAGTCCCGACCAGGTCCAGATCTCCGATCAGCGCGAACGGCCGCTGGTTGCCGAGGCGCCCCGGTCCGAACAGGGCGCATCCATCGCCGGCTCCAACCGTGCCCTCGCCCGACGCCCGCATTCGCGAAAACCTTCCCGAATCCAGGGCGACTATCCGTCCAAACTCCCGGTGCTCACCGCGCACGGTATAGTGGCCGGCCGTCAACTGCAGAGCTCGGGCCTCGTAGAAGCTGACCGGCGTGTCGGGGCACGATGTATCGTACGTCAAGCGTCGTGCATCGAGAAATACGATCGAGTCCGATACGGCGACTGTCGCTGTGTCGAGTCGACCACATGCGTTCGGCGTTATCGGGCCCGCGAATTCCAGCGAGAACACCTCACCGGCTACGACCGTATCCGGGAAGGCGGCCCACGACACGAGTGCATCGCTGGCAGTCGGCTCTCCGATCCGCCAGCACGCCACAGCGGCTGTGAGAAGGAGCAAACCTGCGGTGCGTGGGTTCAACGAAGCTATATCGACCAACCTTCGCGCATCGTGACCGAGGCCGGCGGTTCCACCGCGGCCCCAAACGAACGGCCAATCTCGCCGGGCTTCCCGACCGCTGCAAGGAACTCTTGCTGCGATCAGGCGATACAAACCAACAGTCGACCGTAGTACGGGGAAGTGCAGTGAGATGACCCGGAGCGTAGAGTGCTGAACGAGCTTCTACATGGCCTCGAGCCCAGCCGCCGAAACTCGGCGCGCAACAGGAACGCCCTGCGGGTGGGGTTTGCCCTGTCCGTGCTGATTCACGGTGCATTGCTGTTCGGCTGGCGCTCGAGCGACACGGACGCACCGGCTTCATCGGCAGCGGGTCCGCGAGCGGGCGATGTCCGCGCGGCCGCCGGCGGTGGGGAGATGCTCGCTATCGCGATCGCTGCCCCCCGACCCATCGTTATCCCCGCCCCGCCATCCACCCGGCCGCGCTTCGTGGAACCGGACGTAGCGGTGGAAGAGCCCGAACAATTGGTGCTGACGGCCGATTTGTCGGGGCCCAGTGGTGGTGCCGCAGCCCCTGGCGATTACGCCGGCCCGGGCCTCCCCGGCGCCGACGGCGGCGGGGACGGCGGCAGCGATCCGGAGGGACGCGATCGGCGGACGGACGCCACACCGCGATCGATCATTCCCCTGTGGGATCCGCCACAGGACGTGAAGGGAATGAGAGTGACAGTGCGCGTGCAGGTCGATGCTAGAGGCGAACCTACCGGCGAGATCCTCGTCGAGCCGCGTATCCCGAACTCCGGATTCGACCGGGAACTGCGGAAGGGCCTGCTTTCGATGGATTATATCCCCGCGCGCCGTGACGGGCTTGCTGTACGAGACTGGGCGGAGATGACCTTCACCTTCTAGCGGAAGCCTCCGTCCCGAGTTTGTTTCCCCGTCCCGCAGGCCCATCTATATTCAGCCGCCATGGTTGAAGCCTACGTTCGCGACCGCTGTTCAACTGACACCCGAGCCGTGTGAGCGGAGACCTGCGCCTGATCTTCGGTAGCCATCCGTACGCCTGGCGTCGCCACCTGGCCTGTCTGTTCGCAGCCATCGGCGCCGTGAGCTTGCTTCCGGGCGAGTCGGTGGCACAGGACCTTCCCGTGCCGACTCCCGCGATATCGGACACGGTAACCGTCCCGGGATTGTCTGTCGGGCTGGCCAGGGTAGCCTACATCTGGCGCGTCGATCTCACCTCTGCGACGATCCTCGCACGGCCGCGATCCCGCCGGCCCGGCCAACTCACCATGGACTGGCTCACTGAACGCGGGGCTCTCCAGGACCTACGGCTCGCCGCGCAAAGGGATACCCTGTGGATGGTGTTCCTCCCCGTCGACAAGCTACCCGGCGACTTCGACACGCGACGCTTCTTCGATGCTCCGGATCCGGACGCGGACATCATGGCCGACCAGCCCGAGCAGCAGATTCAGCTGGTGCCCGCGGCCCTGGCGGGACTCGCTGATCTGAACATCGAGATCGACGGGACCGGCCAGATAGGGACGGAGTGGCAGTCGTTCGATCCCTGTACGCTGGGGACCGGCCAGCAGTGTAACTCGGGCGCCGTTCCCTCCGTCCAGCCCGAGTTCCAGCTCCGGGCGAAGGTCAATGGCACGATCTCGGATCGAATCCACCTCGACGTAGACTTCGACCAGACACGCGAATTCGATGCGACGAATAACCTCAATGTGTTCTATCAGGGCCGGCCCGGGGAAATCCTGGAGTTCGTCGAAGTAGGTGAGGTAACGCTTCCTCTTCCGCAGTCGCGGTTCATTTCGCGCGCCATACCGGCCGGGAATTTCGGCATCAGAACGAATGCACGGATGGGCCCCTTGAGCGTTCGCGCGGTTCTCGCAGAGCAGGATGGAAGCGTCGAAACGCGACGTCTGACGCTGGATGTGGGAACCGGTGGCCAGGAAGGCGTCCTTCAGGACTTCGAAGCGATCATCGACGATGCCGGATACGCGGACGGCCAGTTCTTCTTCCTCGTCGATCCGCGGGAATTTCCACAGTATCCGCACATCGACGTCACGGCGCTTACCGGGTCGGAGGTGCCCCCGAGTCTCCAGCCGGGTTCGGCACTCAAGCTCTACAGGCACGAGATCCAGAGCGGCCTGCCCCAGAACGTTGAAGACGGGGTAATCCAGGCGCGTGCCGTGGCGATACGGCCCCTTGCTGCGGATCCGACCCTTCCCGATTCGACAGAATTCCAGGGGTTCTTCCGGCCGCTGGTCCAGGGCGAGGATTACATCCTCCACACGAGTGGCCTGTGGATCGTGATGAGGTCGCGAATCCTCGCAAACGAAGCGTTGGCCGCTACCTACATCACGGTAGCCGGCGACACGGTCGGCGACTTCAATGCCGAAGAAATCTTCCGCGAAATCGCCAACACGGGCTCGGGCGTGTTGCCGCGACTGGAGCTGCTCAAGGACGCCGAATCCCATCGGCCGGGCCAGATCACCTGGGAGCGTGAGATGCACCAGGTGTACCGCGTGTCCAGTTCCGATGACGTGGAATCGGGAAGCATCGGCCTGACGATCTCGCAGGGGCCCATCGAGAGCGGTCCGATCGTACGCCAGTCGGGTGGCGAGGATTTCGCCTTCCTCGAGATCTTCGGTGTCGATGACGTTCCCAACGACGACCGTCTTGACGCCGCGCGTATCTGGCGCCCGGCGACCTCCGGCGGTCTCGGCGTGGTCACGGGCAGCTATCTCGTGTTTCCGACACTGCAGCCCTTTCTCGAACCTCCGCCGATCCTCTCCCTCGGTGCGCCGTTTCCGCTGGCGGTCGGCGATCAGAACGCCGACATCTACGAAGAGCCGATCGACCTGATCCGAGCGTCCAGCTTCCGCTATCGCCTGAACTTCGAGTACCGGGCGCGCAGCTCGGGTCTGGCGAGTTCGTTCTCGCTGGGCGCGATCGGGATCCGCGAGGCCAGTGAACGGGTGACGCTGAACGGGCGAGACCTCGACCGAGGCCGTGACTACACGATCGATTACGAGATCGGACAGCTGCAGATCCTCCGGCCGGGCGAGCTGTTCGGCGGGGCCCAGAATCCGGACCTCGAGGTACGATTCGAACAGAAGCCCATCTTCCAGATTCAGCCTACGAGCATCGTCGGGCTCACCGGGGAGTTCTCGCTGGGCGAAATCGGCAGCATCGACTTCGCCGGCCTGCTGCAGCGTGAGGGATCCGTGTTGAACCGGCCCGAGCTCGGCCTCGAACCGAGCGCGATCAGCCTCGGCGGAGTGATGGCCAACCTGGACTTCGAGTCCGGCGCCCTGGACCGGTTCGTGAACAGTCTGCCCGGTGTCAGCACTGCGGTGGCCTCGCGCATCAGGTTTGATGGGGAGATCGCGGCGTCGAGTCCGACCACGAACCGGAACGGCCTGACGTACATAGATGATTTCGAGGGTTCGTCACGCCTGGCACTTGGCCTGGGAAGCCGCTCATGGCGCAACGGGAGCGTGCCCAGCCGTGCCGACGCTTCGGGCGGGTTCATTCCTGCGCTGCCGGGCCTCTCGAACCAGCTTACGGCGGTATGGCAGTCGCAATGGCAGGAAGGGCAGTCGATCCAGGGTCCTCTGCTCACGCTGCAGATCGATCCCGCGATCCGGACCCAGAACGCGGGGTCGTCGGAGGGTGTGCTGTGGGTCTCGCTCGAGGATGCGCCGGTGGGAGAGAACGGCTGGTTTACGTTGACACAGCCTCTTTCGGAAACGGGTCTGGACCTCACCGCCGTGGAGTTCCTCGAATTCTACGCCAGCACACTCGGTGAATCCTCGGGCGCACTCTCGATGATCATCGATCTCGGAACCGTCTCAGAGGATGCGCTGGTGGCGGACCCGTTCGGCTTGCCCGCCGGAGTCGGGGACCTGGACCAGGAGGCGGATCCCCTCGTCGGCGTGTGGGGCAACCAGGACGACACCGGGCTGTGGGACCAGGAATGCGCGGCGGAACCCAGAACGACGGCATATCCGCTCGGTGACGCACGAGCGAACTGTACGAACAACAACGGTCGCGAGGACACCGAAGACCTGAACCGCGACAGCTTTCTGAATCAGGATGAGCGCTACCTTCGCTTTGTTGTCCCGCTGACCGTCCCGTCGCGATATCTCGACCGGGAAACAAGCGGCGAGTTTCAGTTCAACCGGTACCGCGTACCGCTCGCGTTGCCCGATCTGGTAGAGAACACAACGATAGACGGCATCCAGAACGTCAAGCATGTCCGGATCACGCTCACTTCGGACGTGGCCACGACGGTGCTGATCAGCCGAATGGCGTTTTCCGGTTCGCCCTGGCTCAAACGGTCGGGATCCGGCAGCCTGGACGGGTTCTCGGGCGAGGACCCCGGTACTGCGGGACAGGTGTCGGTCGGGCCGATCTCTACCGCCGATGGCACGTACGTGTCACCACCCGGAATCAGCGATCAGCAGGCCAATCAGACCGATGATCTGCAAGTCGGCGCCCAGCCCATCAACGAGCAGTCCCTGCGGCTCACGTTCGAGGACGTGCCTGCAGGTGAGCGCATCGAGGTATTCCGTCGATTCACGGAACGGCCCCGGAACATGCTCCTCTACCGTCAACTTCGGGCGTGGGCGCTACCCGTCGAAGGAGAATTCGGGCCCGGACAACCCCTGAGGTTCTTCGTTCGAATGGGGTTCGACTCGAACAACTTCTACCTCTTCCGCACGGAACTTCAGCAGACGGTGGTCGACCCGTCACGGCAGGATTGGGCGCCGGAGCGACTGATCGACTTCGACAGGTGGCTGCAGCTGCGGGCCGAGGCCGAGCAGCGGCTTCTGGAGCTGGGACCGCTTCCTCCGGACTCATCGCTGATCCTGTGGGACGTCGACGTGTTTCCCGAAGCCGACAGTACGCTTGCCATCGTCATCAGCGATCGCTCGCGCGCGCCCAACCTGTCCGCCATCCGCGAGGTGGCTCTCGGTGTGGAGAACGTCGGGCTCGTGGATGCCGGTCCGGGCCAGGTGTGGGTCGATGACCTGCGACTGGCCAACGCGGCTGACGAGGCGGGGTCGGCGTACCGCGCCGGCGTTGAGGTGCTGCTCGGAGACGTGATCCAACTGGAAGCTTCATACACCCGGCAGAATCCCTTCTATCGCCAGTTGGGTACCGATCCGTCGTTCCAGTCGAGTGACGATTTCACGGCCCGCGCCCGAACGGATTTCGGTCGATTCCTTCCGAGCAGTCTCGGTCTGTCCATGCCGATCGAGTACCAGCGTCGGAGCAGCGGCTCCGACCCGTTCTTCCTTGCATCCACAGACGTGACGGCCGACCGGATCGACGGTCTCCGCACACCGGATAATTCGTCGACTTCGTGGAATGTGGCGCTTTCCAAGCGGGGAGTCTCAGGTAGTCGGCTGGCCAGGGCCACCATCGATGGGCTCGTACTGAGCTACTCCCGACAAATGCTGGACCAGCAGGCGACCCAGACCGAGACGGCCAGTCGGGCCTGGAATGCTTCTGCCCAATGGTCCCGACCGGTTGCCGACGCGTCGATCGCGCTGCTTCCGAGCTTCCTCCGCAAGGCTATCGACGGGCTGCCGGGCTTCCTGGCAAACGCCACGTTCATGCAGAACCTCAAGAATCTCCGGTTCCGCTACACGCCTCGCGACCTCAGACTCGGCGCCAATGTCGGACGAACAACGACGGAGCGTCGCCGCTACCTGAGCGCCGTCGCGGGTCCCGGTGATACGGCTGTCACCCCGACGATCGACCGTCTTCATCAGCTGAGACCCCGAGCAGGCATCCAACTCCAACCGTTCCCTTCGCTCGTCGGAGGGGTGTCGTTTGCGTCCGTGCGCGATCTCGTCGATCCGTCGTTCCGCGTAGTGGGAGCCCAGAGCGTTGAGGCGTTGCAGAGCCAGACGGGTTCGTTCCTCGGCCTGGGCGTCGGGTGGGAGATGACGCGCAACGTGGCGTCCAATCTCAGCTATCAGCCGGAACTCGCCAGCTGGTTCGATCCGCGACTCACAGTCAACACGACGTACCAGAGCAATCGCAACTCTTCCTACGTCGTACCCTCGGAAACGGGCGATACAGTGCTGGTTCGGGACCTCCAGTTCGGTCGTGACGTAGCCCTGGACGTCAATGTCAGTGCGGTCGATCTGTTGAGCGCGTTCGGTGTACCGACGTCTCTCGAAGCGGAGGGATTCGCAAAGGACGTCCGGAACTTCTGGGATCGGATCCGGTCCGTACGCCTGGCCTGGTCTCGGACCGTCGCGGCGACCTACGACCGCCGCGAGCTCAGTCCTTCGTTCGGGAACCAGCTGGTTCTCGACGGGTTCGACCGCCTTCGCGCCGTTTCTGCGACGGACACGGCCTCGACAGCCAACGAACGCGACAGATTCTCGCTCAGCGGGGGCTATCAGTTGCCGTTCGATCTTACCGCGGAGGTGGACTACTCGACGTCCGAGATCAGTACGTTTACGCCGTTGAGCGAGCGGACTACGAAGGAGACCCAGTGGCCCTCGGTACAGCTCCGTTGGCGAAACGTCCCGGTTCCCGGACCCCTCAAGGGCGCGGTTCGCAACCTGACGTTCACCGGCAGTTGGCGGGAGACCGAACGTCAGGTGTCCACGCTGACGGGTCAGGATCAGGGAAGCGAGACGTTGACCCGGTCACTGGCGCTTACGGTCGTGTTTCTGAACGGCTTCAACCTCAGCTACCAGTACGATAACTCGAACAACGACCGAACGGACGCGTCCGGATCGAGTCAGTCCGATCGCAATTCGCACAGCTTCCGAGGCACCGGCGCCGTCACCGCGCCAGGATTCCTGTCGTTCGTCAAGCGACCGCTGCGATTGTCGGCCGAATATTCCATCAACGGAAACGCGAACTGCCGCGAATTGGGTGGGGGCGGTTTCGGCCTCGGCGGCGGCGTCATCGTAGTCGACGACTGCGTGCCTCATCTGGACCAGACGACGAAGAACCTCAGGTTCACGGCCGACTCCGACTTTTCCGGCTACAGCCTCGGAATCCAGTTTCTGTGGGTCCGACGTGCGAGCGGTGTGGGCACGCGGCTGACTTCGAACCAGTACAATTTCAATATCTTCGGTCGGTTCTTCCTCAGGTCGAACACTCAGGAGATCCCGCCACCGTCTCCGTGATCGGCGACGATTGATGCGTCGATGACTTCCGCCCGCATGGTTGGCGCGGGAGACAAGCGATGCCCCGCATATCCAAGACAGACCGCCGAGCGCTCGGCTCCGCCACCGGACTGCTGGTGCTCGGAACCATCATCCGAATCGTGCTGGCGCCGGACACGGCCGACCTGCGCTGGCAGCCGGCGGGATCCGAGAGAGCCGCTGAATCGCTCGACCAGGTGCGTGGCGATCTGGCCGTCACCCTGGATCAGGAGGCGCAGGCGGCGCGGCCCCTCGAACCGGGTGAGCAGATAGACCTCAATACGGCCGATCTTTCCGATCTGCGCCGTCTACCGGGAATCGGCCGGGCACGGGCCGCCGCTATCCAGAGGGGTCGTGTTGTTCGCGGCCCCTATGGATCGGTGGAGGATCTGGCCGAAATCCCCGGATTTGGAGAGGGCCTGGTCGAGCGTCTGCGCCCCCATGTGCGCCAGGATCCGGCTGCATTTCGGCCATCCGCCGTCTCCGCGGTCGGATTACTGGACCTCAATCGGGCACAAACCCATGAACTGGAGCAAATCACGGGGATCGGGCCGGCCCTGGCCGCTCGAATCGCCGCTGCTCGCGCCCACAACGGCGGCTTTGGAAACCTCGACGAGCTTATCGAAATTCCCGGAATCGGCCCCAAGACGATGCAAATCCTGCGAAACGAGGCCTTTGTGCGCTGATCCCGGCAGCTGGACGGGTGCCCGAGCGTGTCCCTTGGCGGGCACGCTTGTTGCTCCCGGATGCCCACGTGAGGCGCGGTCTCCGGTTCGGAGGCGGACGCGAAAGTTGCTCCCGGGACACGGATTACCATGGCATCGATTTCACTGGGCAGCCTACAGATCGGTGAGTTGCTCCTACGCGAGGGTTTGATCACCCGTGAAGATCTGGATCGGGCCCTCGAACAGCAGAAAGAGACGGGTACGCGTCTCGGGTTTGCGCTCGTAACGAATGGCGTGCTCGGCGAGGCCGACCTTACTCGCGTCCTCTCACAACAGTACCGCGTGCCGGCCGTCGATCTGACGGAGGTAGAGATCGAGCCCAAGATCCTCAAGCTCGTGCCCGCCGATTTCGCAAACAAGCACCTCATCCTGCCCCTGCGGAGGGTCGGCCGCACCCTCACCGTGGCCATGGCGAACCCTACCGACCTCAGCGTCATCGACGACCTGAAGTTCGTGACTCGCTTCGACGTTGACGCGGTGGTTGCCGGGGAGTTCACCCTCCGCAAGGCAATCGACAAGTACTACGAGATCGCGAACGAGGGCCTGGGCGACTTGCTCGGCGAATGGGAGGAAGAGGACGTCGAACTCGTCGAGGAGGAGGAATTCGAGTTCTCGGCCTCGCAGCTAGCAGCACAGGTAGAGGAGGCTCCGGTCGTCCGGCTGATCAACGGCATCCTGACAGATGCCGTCAAGCGGGGAGCATCGGACATCCACATCGAGCC
>JARFPW010000297.1 GCA_029288095.1 Gemmatimonadota bacterium | reverse complement strand
GCGCGCCCGTCTTGCACAGGCGGAGGATCAGGTCCTCGGCGATCCCGTCGCTGAAATACTCGTTCTCCGGATCGGGGCTCATAGTCTGGAACGGGAGCACGGCGATTCCTGCCGGATCGAGATCTGCGAGGGCGCCCGTTGCCTCGACGCCCGGCGTCTCCGACGGCTGCGACACCGGTTCGTCGGAAGCGTCCGCCGCATCGGTGCGAACCAGTCCCGCGGACGTCACGTCGAACGCCCAAGCCAGAATCATCGCAATCGGGAATCCGCCAATCAGCAGGACGACGACCAGGGTCAGGGACCAATCCGGCAGCCGCAGAGCCGGAAACGTGACTTCCCCTATCTGCATGAGCATCCAGGCGACCACGGCATACATCGCCGCCACACGAAACACGTGTCGCCGGCGCAGTTCCGCAAACAGTCGTTTCAAAGGCTTCATCGGCTATAGCACATACAAAGCCACCCAGATCAGCACCAGCCCGTGCAGGAGTTGATCGAAACCGAGTGCCGACCAGAACGCCTTACGCGTCGAGTCGGCCAGGATGGGATAGCTGGTGAGGAGCAGGGATCGTCCGGTATCGATGACGAAATGACTGACCGCGATCACAGCGACTATGAGCAGGGCCTGTCCGAAGCTCTCGAACGCCAGCAAGACCGGGGTCGCGAGCGCACCATGAACCCCGGCGTGAGCCGCGATCCACTGGACGGACCGTCCGGTCGCCTTGGACTCGAGCATCCGCGGCGTAGCGAGAACCGTGAAATCGCCCAGAAAGTGCGCGGTCATTAGACCGGCCAGCAGCCAGGCAGCCTCTGTCGTCACCCGTTCTTCCGATCGCCGGGGTGGCAGGATCTCGTCATCAAGATCGTGAAGTTGGGGCAGCCGATGCGTCGCGGCAACGCGCCCGATTGTTGTCGCTGGACCTCCCCGGACGGTATTATCGGGCGCGAGACGACCTGCCGGTTCCTCATGCCCCTGGGGGTTCACCGTGAAAGCGGTACGTCCTATCTCTGCGTTTGCGGTTCTGGCTTTGCTGGCAGCGGCGCCGCCTGTGATCGCACAGGAAGGCACGGTGTCAGGCACCGTCGTGAGCTCGCTGGACGGGACCGTCCTCGATCTGGCCGCCGTCGAGTTGCACGCCGTCAGCGGAGTCGATGCCGAGGGCGTCACTGACGACCAGGGTCGCTTTCGGATGCAGGTTGCCGAGGGCAGCTACTGGCTACTGGTCTCGCAGTTCGGCTACGGGACCCATCGGGTCGATGACATTCAGGTCGTAGCGGGCGAGACCGTAACCATCCCGGTGAGCCTGGTACCCACTGCCCTGATCCTGAATCCGATCGTGGTGTCATCGTCGCGCCAGGCGCAGCCGGCGCTCGAGGCGCCCACGGCGACCGCGGTCGTTCGCGAAGAGGACATCGAGAGCCGGGTCGCACTGAGCACCGCCCATCACGCGATGACCGTTCCCGGAGTCGATGCCGCTCAATCGGGCATGATGCGAACGTCTCTCGTCACCCGGGGATTCAATGATCCATTCTCGGTGTCGCTGCTGTTGCTGACGGATAATCGGTACGCGGCACTGCCGTCCACGCGCCTGAACGCGTTCTACATGGTCCCGACGACAGATCTCGACGTGGACCGCATGGAAGTATCGCTTGGGCCGGCCTCGGCTCTGTACGGCCCGAACGCCACCAACGGCGTGCTGCACATGATCACCAAGTCACCGATCGACGACCCGGGATCCACAGTTTCATTTGCCGGCGGCGAACGATCCGCCATCCAGGCGATGTTTCGCTCGGCGTGGGCGGATGAAGATCGGAAGTTCGGGGTCAAGTTGTCGGGTCAGTACATCAGCGGAGACGACTGGACGTGGATCGATCCCGCCGAGGTCGCCGCCGCCGAAGCCGACCCAACCAACCCGCTGATCGCGGCTACTGATTTCCACTCGGAGAGATGGAGCGGAGAGGCCCGGCTCGACTACCGGCCGGACGAGGATTCTGAGCTCTCGGGATCGTTCGGTGCGACCCGCATCGAAAAGCAGACCGAGGTCAGTGCGGCGGGGCGAAGCATCGTAGACGGCTGGACGTACTCGTACGCGCAACTGCGTTTCCGGAAGGACAACCTGTTCGCGCAGGTATTCGGGAATTTCTCAGACTCGGGGGATTCCTACTTTCTCCGCACTGGCCTGCCCGCCATCGATAACTCCCGCGCCTTCGTGGCCCAGGTTCAGCACGGCGCGGACCTCGGCGATAGGTCTCACCTGACCTACGGAGTGGACTTCCAGCGATCCGACACACGCACCGGGGGCACGATTACCGGCCGATACGAGGATGACGATACGGTCGATGAAATCGGCGCGTACGTCCAGGATGTCACCGACATCACGGATCACGTTCAGTTCGTCGGCGCCCTGCGATTCGACTCGCACAACCGGCTCGAGGATCCGGTGTGGTCACCGCGCGTCGGACTCGTCCTTTCGCCGCGCGAGGGCCATTCGTTCCGCGCCACGTTCAATCGCGCGTTTCGCACGCCGGCCGTGCTCGACCTGTTCCTTGACCTCGTATCCGGATCGATCCCGATCGCTCCGGGTTTCGAGTACGACATCCGGGCCGTTGGCGCGAGCGAGAACGGATATACCTTCGACGAATGCCCGGGCGGCTTGAACAATGCCTGCATGCGGGTGCCCGGCGTCGAAGGTCAGCTTCCCGCCGACGCGACGCTCCTGTGGGATCAGTTCATCGCGACGCTGGCACCGGGCCTCGAGTCCTTCCTCCCAAACCCTGGATCCCAGGTCAGTACGGTGCTGCGTCGTCTCAGCCTCGCCGGCGGTGACCCGTTCCCGATCGATCCGATCGGCGCCAGCCAGATCGATCGCCTGCGGCCGCGCATCGACAACACGTACGAGATCGGCTACAAGGGACTGATCGATGACAGACTGCTGTTGTCGACGAATGTGTATTACCAGCAGATCAGGGATTTCGTCGGGCCGATCACCGTCGAGACGCCCAGCGTCTTCCTGGATCCGGCCACCACGGCCGCCTATGTGAACACACAGCTCGAACCGCTCGTGACGGGGGGCACGCTGACCCAGGGGGACGTCGACGCCCTCATCGGAGGCCTGGCCGCAATCCCGTTCGGTACCGTAACACCTTCTGTGTGGGATGCGCCGGACATCCTGCTCACCTATCGCAATCTCGGTGATGTAAACCTGTGGGGCTTCGAGGTCGGGGCGGAGTGCATCGCCAGCCCGACGATGACGTTCGGCGGAGCGTTGTCGCACGCAAGTGAAGACTGCTTCGACCTGGATGAGGACGGGGCGTGCTTCAGCCCGGAGGAC
>JARFPW010000283.1 GCA_029288095.1 Gemmatimonadota bacterium | reverse complement strand
CGCACGTCGGGTCCCACCGGGGAAATGATGTCCGTCGAACGCTCCACGCGGACGAGGAACAACCCGGGAAGGTGACGCAGTCCCGCCTCGACGATGGTCTTGCCGATAAGAGGAGAAGGGTCGGTGAGGCGCATCTCGACGAGGTACCGGCGTACGTCCTCTCCAACCGTGCGAATCGGAATGCGATCCGTGAGAAGACGGGGAGCGACCCGCGTCAGGTACGCAATACCGATGAGCGCGCACGGCACACCGATGGCCGCGAGTTCGAAGAAGCCGAAGCCGGGCATCCCGGCCCGCTGCAGGAGTCCATGGCTCACGAGGTTTGTCGAGGTCCCGATCAGCGTGCAGATGCCTCCCAGGAGCGAGGCGTACGAGAGCGGGATCAGCAGCCGGGACGGGGATACATGGTTGCGCTTTGCCCATGCAGTGACCGTCGGCACGCCCATCGCCACGACGGGTGTGTTCGCGAGAAAGGCTGAGAGAAAGGCGGAGGACGCCGTCAGGCGAAGGAGGGCCCGGCCGATCCGATTCCCGCCCCCGAGGACCGCGCGCGAGGCATTCTCCAGCACGCCAGTCGACCGCATACCCGCAGCGACGATGAACAGGGCGCCAACCGTCGCCACCGCAGGATTCCCAAAACCCGCAAGGCCCTGCTCGGGCGTGACGACCCCCGCGGCCATGAAGACCACAAGGGTCGAGAACAGCATCGCGTCGGGCGGCGCCACGTCCTTGACGATCAGCAAGACCGCCAGAGCGATGACCGCCAGTGTGAAGATCGCGGCCGGTGTCACCGGGGCCTCCGAACTCCGTGGGCTATCCGGCTGGCTGACGCGCTTGATACGACTTCATCAAGATCGCGGCGATTTCGGGCCGGGTGAACTCCTCGGGCGGCGACTCGCCGCGTGAGAGCATTTCGCGAACCTTGGTCCCCGAGAGAAAGACCCGCTCATCCATCGACGCCGGCGAGGTCTTCGGCGTCGCCATCTGCTTGGTGCGCAGGCAATAGAAGGAGTGCTCGAACTTCATCGGCTCGATTCCGAGCGCATCCAGATCGATCTGGTCGAAGATCTTCTGCGCATCGTACGTGCCGTAGTAGTCGCCCACACCGGCGTGGTCCCGTCCGACGATGAAGTGGGAGCACCCGTAGTTGCGCCGCATGATGGAGTGGAAGATGGCCTCCCGCGGGCCCGCGTAGCGCATGGCTGCGGGCAGAACCGACAGCATCACCCGGTCCGCGGGATAATAGCCATCGAGGAGTACGCGGTAGCACTCCATGCGCACGTCAGCCGGTATGTCGTCCGACTTGGTCTCCCCCACCAGGGGGTGCACCAGCAATCCATCCACCACTTCGAGAGCACATTTCTGGATGTACTCGTGGGCCCGGTGGATCGGGTTCCGGGTCTGGAACGCGACGGCCGTCTCCCACCCACGCTCGGCGAACGCGGCCCGCGTCTGTGCCGGTGTGAGATTGTCGTCCGGAAACCCCGTGATGTCCTCTTCGTAGACGTATCGGATCGGACCCGCTACACACCGGCCACCCATCCGGTACATCGCGGCCACACCCGGGTGGGCCTGGTCCGATGTGCGAAACACGGCTGCGGCCTCGCGGTCGCGGTCACGGTCGAAGACATCCGTGACGTCCACAACGGCGGCCATCTTGCCGTCCGGCGCGTACAGCGCAACGCCCTGTCCCACGGAGATACTCGCCGCCTCTTCGTCGGACACCGGCAGCACCACCGGTATCGACCAGGGCAAGCCGCCGGGCAGCATCATCGCATCGACCACTCTCGCGTACGCATCCCGGTCCATGAAGCCGTCGAGCGGGGAAAGGCCTCCCACGGCAATCAGATAGAGGTCGCTGAGTGTCCAAGGCGATATCTGGACGGCCGGAAGTTCCGCGGCTGCCGCGCGCAGCTCAGCGGCTTCGGATGAAGAGGCGACCCGGTCGACCAGGGCGCCGCCATATGGTTGTATAGTCATTCGCTAGCTATTCCTTGTCAGTTACCGCAGAGGGGTCGTTCGCTCCACACCGCGATGGCTGTCTACTCGATGTAACCTCGCTTCACAAGGTGCTTCAACACCATATCCACGCACTCATCCAGCGAGTTCTCGGCCGTATCGACCACCAGTTCCGGAGTGTCCGGCTCTTCGTACGGAGCGCTGATCCCGGTGAACTCGGGTATCTCTCCGGCCCGTGCCTTCTTGTACAGACCCTTGGGATCCCTCTCCTCACACACATCCAGCGGACAGTAAACGAAGATCTCCACAAAATCATCGGGCCTGGCGGCCGTGGTGCGAATGCGGTCCCGATCCTCACGATACGGCGAGATGAAGGCCGTGAGGGCGAAGGTCCCCGCATCGGCGAACAACTTCGCGACCTCTCCGATTCGCCGGATGTTCTCGTTGCGATCCTCCGGAGAGAAGCCCAGATCACCGTTCAGCCCGTGCCGAACGTTGTCCCCGTCCAATACGTAGGAACTCAGGCCGAGCTCGTGTAAGCGGTGGTCCACCGCGTTGGCTAGGGTGCTCTTCCCGCTGCCTGAGAGCCCCGTGAACCACAGAATGGCTCCCCGGTGACCGGCGCGGCCCTCTCGCTCATCACGCGATACGCGTCCCTCGTGCCAGTGGACGTTGGTTGATTTCTGCTTCATGGTCGTGTCGATCCTTCATATATGGTCGTCCGAACCCGGTGAGGTCCGGCAACGGTCATCTCCGCCAGGATGCGGCTAGAGTATCGGTGCTGACATCTCGCGCACCAGAGGAAGAGCCCGAGCCCAGCTGACGGGATCTCCCGCCAGGATGCCGGACGGTTGACGGGGATCTTCCTTGCCGTACTGGAGGGGTTCGCCGCCGCAGTCCGTCACCTGCCCTCCGGCGCCGCGAAGCACGGCCTCTGGAGCGCACGTGTCCCACTCTTTCAGGTACGGAACCGGGTGGACGTAGAGATCGGCCACTCGCTCCGCGATGCGGGCACACTTGACTCCGACAGACCCCGACGGGATCACCTCCACGGACGGAAGTGCCTCTTCGATCGCCTGCAGGCGATCGTCCGGGTGCGACCTGGATCTCACCAGGCGCACTCGCTCGAC
>JARFPW010000224.1 GCA_029288095.1 Gemmatimonadota bacterium | reverse complement strand
TTCGTCTGCAGTGTCAGATGTGTATAAGAGTCTGGGTGGAGTCTCCGGCCGGCGGCGTGCTCTTATCTCGCGTCCGCGCCGGCCGATTCGGCTCACGCGAGGCGGCAGATATGCTGGCTCGCCGGTTCCGGACCGAAGGGTTCGACGCGATCGTCGTACCGGAGGAGCCGTGAGCCAGGCCGCGACGCACACCCCCCTGATCCAGCAGTACCTGGACATCAAGGCGCAGCACCCGGATGCGATCCTGTTCTTTCAGGTGGGCGACTTCTACGAAATGTTCTTCGAGGACGCCCGCGAAGGCAGCCAGCTGCTCGGTATCACTCTCACCTCTCGAAATAACGGGAGTTCAGACGTGCCGTTGGCCGGTGTTCCGGCGAAGGCTCTCGGCGACTATCTGCCCCGGTTGGTTCGCGAGGGCAGAAGAGTGGCAGTGTGCGAGCAGGTGGAGGACGCAGATCAGGCGGAAGGACTCGTGCGGCGAGAGGTCACTGAGATCATCACGCCGGGAGCGACTCTCGAGGACAGCCTGCTCGCCGCGGGCCGCAACAACTTCCTGGCGGCGATCAACCGCGCCGATTCGACCGATGACAGTGCGCTGGCAACAGCCGACCTGTCGACCGGCGAAGTCGAGGTTTGGGAGTGTCCGACCGCAGCGGTGGGCGACGAACTGCATCGAGTAGGGCCTTCGGAGGTGCTCGTGCGCGCGGGAACGACCTGGCCGGAGGGCGCCTGGCTTGGCACACCGCGAGAGGCCTGGAGATTTGGGCCGGAGGTGGGCGTCGAGACAATCCGTCGGGTCTACGGCATCGCCGGGATCGAGGGGCTCGGACTCGTTCCGGGGGCGGACGATCATCTCATCGGAGCACTCGGAGCGGTCCTCTCCTACCTCGAGGAAGTGCGGCCGTCCGGGATTTCGCACCTGAACCTGCCCGCGGTGCATCGGCGGGGCGGTCACCTGTACCTCGACGAGATGACGAGGCGAAACCTCGAACTCGTTGATCCGATTCGTGACGGAGAGGGCGGCACGCTTCTGTCCGTGCTCGACCGGACACTCACGGCGATGGGTCGGCGGGCTATGCGACGGCGCCTGCTGCGGCCGATGGTGGATCCGGTGGAGATCGGCGACCGGCTGGACGCCGTGGAGGAGCTCGTCGACAGGACGGACGCCCGCACAGCGATGCGGGAGTGTCTGTCGCGAATCCGGGATATTGAGCGACTCACCGCCAAGATCGCGGCCAATCGGGTCCTGCCGCGCGAGCTGCTCGCGCTCGCCGAGTCTCTCCGTGCGCTTCCCGACCTGGCCGGGACTCTCGAGCCGCCGCGCTCTCCCCGGCTGGCTGAGTTGACCGACGGTCTCTCGGCGCTCGTGGACGTCGGCGAGCGCATCGAGCGTGCGATCGATCCGGAGTCGCCTCCGTCGCTCGGCACGGGCGGTGTCATCCGAACGGGTTGCTCGGAGCGCCTGGATGCGCTCCGAAGCGCGCGTGAACAGGCAGTCGGAGCGATTGCGGATCTGCAGGCGAGCGAACGTCAGGCGACGGGCATCGACAACCTCAAGATCGGATTCAACAAGGTGTTCGGGTATTACATCGAAGTCACCCGATCACACCTGGGTCGCGTTCCAGACCGGTATCAGCGGAAGCAGACGCTCACGGGGGCGGAACGCTACGTCACGCCTGAACTCAAGGAATGGGAGCAATCGGTCGTCGAAGCGGATCTCGGGATCGCGGAGCAAGAGGCTTCCATATATCGAGAACTGAGGGCTTCGCTGGCGGCCGAAGTCGGACGCATCCAGGCCGCAGCGCGGCAGGTTGCGGAGCTGGACGTCTATGCCGGCCTTGCCGAAGCGGCCGTGCGCGGCAGGTACGTCCGCCCCGTGATAACCGGTGAGTTCGGTCTCGACATCCGGGCCGGCCGCCATCCCGTCGTCGAGCAGATGATCAGCCGCGAGTCATTCATTCCCAACGACGTCCTGCTCGACCAGGAGAAGTTCGTGATGGTGCTCACCGGGCCGAACATGGCGGGCAAATCGACGGTACTTCGGCAGGTCGGACTCATCGTGCTGATGGCCCAGATCGGCTCTTTCGTACCGGCGGAGGGCGCTAGTATCGGACTGTGCGACCGTGTATTCACACGAGTTGGCGCGTCGGACAGCCTGTCCAGCGGGCACAGCACGTTCATGGTCGAAATGACGGAGACGGCGACGATCCTCAATGGCGCCACGGATCGCAGCCTCATTCTGCTCGACGAGATTGGTCGGGGGACTTCGACTTACGACGGAGTGGCGATCGCCTGGGCCGTAACGGAGTACATCCATGAGCGACTGGGGGCGCGGACGATCTTCGCTACCCACTACCACGAGCTGGTAGAGCTGGCCGACTCGTTGCCCGGAGTCGCCGCGTGGAACGTCGCCGTGAGAGAGACCGGGTCCGAAATCGTGTTTCTCCGCCGCCTGGAACCTGGTGGATGCGACCGGTCCTATGGAGTCCACGTGGCCCGACTCGCAGGGATACCGCGCACGATCGTGGAGCGCGCCTCCGAAGTACTGCACGAACTCGAGCAGGGTACTGATGGCGGGACTCGCCTGTCGCACCTGACGGACGCCGGGCGGGGACAACTGTCGTTGTTTGAACGCAGAGAATCGGAGCTTCGAGACCTCTTGCACAGCTACGACACGAATGCGATGACGCCCCTGGACGCGCTGATCGCGCTGACCGACCTGAAGCGCAAGGCGGAAGACGACGCATGACGCCCACCTCGCGGTCGTGCCTCGCGGTCGCCCTGGCGGCAACGCTCGTGGGATGCGCCGATACATCGCGCGCGGTGGGTGGTCTGCAGCTCGGCGTCGAGGATGCTCCGCTCCGTCCCCCAACCCGGATCGATGACGGCCAACCGTTCGAGTTCCCACCTCAGGCGTGGCAGGAAGGTGTGGGCGGAACCACCGTGCTGAAGCTACTGATTTCTCGGCAGGGAACCGTCGATTCGGCTATGGTGCTGGAGTCGAGCGGTCACCCGTCGCTTGATTCGGCGGCGCTGGCCCAGGCATCCGCTTTGCGCTTCGAACCCGCAGCGCAGGGTGGAGATCCGGTTCAGGTCTGGGGCCGCCTTCCGGTGATCTTCCCGCGGTCCGACGAAACGGAGCCAGATGCAGACTCCCCATAGGCAGAGCAGGCTGGCCCGATGAACATCGCGGTCCTGCTCGGCGGAACGAGCGAGGAACGGAGGGTGTCGCTCGCCAGCGGGCGCGAAGTCGTCGAGGCCCTGCGCAGCCGGGGCCATGCGGTCGTTCCGGTCGACCCGGCATTCGGTGCCATACCACCCGAGGACGAAGACAGCTATCTGGGTGGAGCGGTCGGGACGGAACCCCCGACACTCGAGCAGCTCCGCGAAATGGGACGAATCGCACTCGGCGCAGCGCTCGCCGAGCTTCCGGCCCTCCGCACCGCAGACGTGGTCTGGCTGGCGCTTCACGGGGGAGACGGGGAGAACGGCCGCGTGCAGGCGATCCTGGATCTCGCGGGCATGGACTACACCGGTTCCGGCGTGATCGGGAGCGCGATCGCGTTCGACAAGCGAGTCTCGAAGGAGCTACTGGAATTCGCCGAAATACCGACGCCGGCCTGGACCCGCCGCGACGCCGACGCGGGCGAAGTCGTGCGGACGCTCGGCCTGCCCCTCGTCGTCAAGCCGGCGAACGGAGGATCTACGGTCGGCCTGACGGTCGTACGCGACGCCGACTCCCTCCCGGAGGCGATCCGGCTCGCTCGGGAGTACGATCGAGACGTGCTGTGTGAAGCGTTCATCGAGGGCCGCGAGCTGACGGTTACGGTCCTGGACGGCGAGGCGCTGCCGGTCGTCGAGATCATTCCGGGAAACGAGATCTACGACTACGAATCCAAGTACACGCCTGGCAAATCTACCTACGTAGTACCGGCGGACATCCCATCCGGGCTGGCCGACGAAGTGTGCAACCTGGCGGTCCGGGCGTACCACGCGCTTCGGCAGGAATCCTACAGTCGCATCGACTTCCGGCTGCAGGACGACGGCACGGCCTGGTGCCTCGAGGCGAACAGCCTGCCGGGGATGACCGCGACCAGCCTGGTGCCCAAGGCAGCCGCGGCTGCCGGCCTCGCATTTCCCGAGCTGTGCGAGAAGCTGGCGCGCGCGGCCATCGGGACGGAGGGCTGAGCATGGGGTTCGCTGATCGCATGTACGGCGATACGGGCCGGGGCTACAAGTCCGCGAGCGGGGGAGGTCCGTTCGCCGCGGCCCTCACGCCGTGGGTGAAGCGGCTGCTCGTCGCCAACTTCAGCGTGTATCTGCTGATGGCGCTCGGTCTGCTGCCCGCGCGCACGATGGTCGATCTGTTCGGCTTCTCGGCCTCCAGCATCCTGACGCGGCCATGGTCGCCGATCACATACATGTTCGTGCATGGCGGGTTCATGCACGTGTTGTTCAACATGCTCGGGGTGTTCTTCTTCGGTCCGCCGCTCGAGCGGGCGATGGGCGGGAAGAACTTCCTGCGCTTCTACCTGGTTTGCGGCGTCGGAGCCGCTCTGACGTCGATTCTGCTGATCCGGCTCGTAGGGACCCCGGTCGTGATCGGCGCTTCCGGAGCCGTGTTCGGCGTGATGCTCGCGTTTGCGTGGCGATGGCCCGATGCGCCGATTTACGTTTGGGCGATCCTACCGGTGAAGGCCAAGTACATGGTGGGCATCCTGGGTATCGGTGCCCTTTGGGCAACGATGCAGGCGGGTCGCTCCGGAGGCGGCGTCGCCCACTGGGCGCATCTCGGGGGCCTCGTCACCGGTTTCGTATACTTGAAGTATGGCGATTCGATCGCTGCCCGATGGCGGCGCGTGCGACGACGAGGGAAAGCGGCCGGCGGCTCCGGGGTGAGCCACTCGATCGGAATCAAGGGTCGGCGCAGGTCTTCCGAAGAACCCGGCGGCGATGATCTCGATGAAGTCGACAGAATCCTGGACAAGATCCGCGAGCAAGGGATGGATGCCTTGAGTGCGAGCGAACGCGAGTTCCTCGATACTATGAGCCGGAAATATCGCTCCCGTCCGGACGCCACCGCCTGAAAAACTTTCGATCGGTCCAGTCGCTGCCTATCATTCCTCCCTTGTCCCGGACATCCGCACATGATGAAAGGAGGTGAGGCGGGATGGCTACTGAGTACGGCACATCAGAGATCAGAAACATCGCGCTGCTGGGCCATGGTGGCAGTGGAAAGACGACCCTCACCGACGCCATCTGCTACATCGCTGGATCCACCAACCGCCGAGGTTCCGTCGAGAACGGAACGGCACACACCGACTTCACAGACGAAGAGACGAGCCACGGCATTTCCATCAATCTGGCCGTCGCCAGAGCCGAATGGATGGGAACGAAGCTCAACCTCATTGACACACCCGGGTACCTCGACTTTTTCGGGGAGGTCCAGGCCTCGATCCGCGTGTCGGACGGTGCTCTGGTGGTTGTCGGCGCCACGGACGGTGTAGAGGTAGGCACGGAGCGAGTGTGGAGCGCTGCCGGCGAGCAGGGACTGCCACGGATGGTCTTCGTGAGCATGATGGACCGAGAGAACGCTTCGTTCGAGCGGGCATTCGGCCAGATCAAGGAAACGCTCAGCGGCGAGGCTGTCCCCGTCGAGGTTCCCATCGGAGCCGGGTCGGGATTCCGCGGAATCGTGAACCTGTTCTCAAACAAGGCACATATCTACAAGTCCGGAAATCGCGGCGAGTACGACGAGGCGGAGATTCCCGAGGAAATGCTGGACACAGTCTCGAACTGGCGCGAACAGCTCATCGAGACGATCGCCGCGACCGACGACGAACTCCTCGAGGCGTACCTCGAAGGCGAGCAGCTGGACCGGGTGCGGGTGCTCGAGGCGATGTCAGCCGCCATGGGCCGGGGCGAGTTGTTCCCCGTGTTCTGTGGGTCGGCCGAGTCCGGTCGCGGGGTGCGCGCCGTGATGAACAAGCTCGTCGAACTCATGCCGTCACCGGCCGACAGCGGTCCGGTAATGGCGGAATCGGCCGGCGAAGTCGTCGAGTTGGCGGTAGACGACGGAGCACCGCTTACGGCCCTCGTCTTCAAGACGACACGCGAGCCGCGGGTCGGCGAGTTGTCCTATTTCCGTGTGTTTACCGGCAGTCTGGCGGGGGGTGACACTGTGACCAACGTCACCCGGGACCGAAATGAGCGTTTCTCGCACATCACCAGCCCGAATGCCGATGCTCGACAGGAAGTGGAACGTCTCCACGCCGGAGACATTGGAGCAGTGACGAAGCTCAAGGATACCCACACGGGCGACTCACTGTGTTCGGTTGGCAAGAAGATCCAACTCTACCCGATCGAGTTCCCGAGCCCGGACATCGCGATCGCCCTGCACGTCGCCTCGCGGGGCGACGAGGACAAGCTTGGGAACGGCCTCAATCGGGTGCACGAAGAGGACCCCACGTTCGTCGCGGCCTACGATGCGGAGCTTCAACAGACGATCGCACATGGCCTCGGCGAGCTGCACCTCAACGTGTCCCTGGAGCGCCTGGAGCGGAAATACGGGGTGAAGGTAGAGACCGAGCGGCCAAGGATCCCCTACCGGGAGACGATTACGAAGCAGGCGGAGGGCCAGGGAAGATACAAGAAGCAGAGCGGTGGCCGGGGGCAGTTCGGCGACTGCAAGATCCGCCTGAAACCCCAGCGTAACGGTGATTCGGACTACGAGTTCATCAACTCGATCGTCGGGGGTTCGATTCCGAGCAAGTATGTGCCGGCTGTGAGCAAGGGTATCCAGGAAGCCGCCACACGCGGGGTACTGGCCGGGTATCCCGTCGTGGGATTCTCCGCCGAGTGTTACGACGGATCGTATCACTCAGTGGACAGCTCGGAGCAGGCATTCAAGGTCGCTGGATCAATGGCCTTTCAGAGTGTGGCTAAGCAGGCGAGGCCAATCCTGCTGGAGCCGATCATCACTGTGAGTGTTCGGACACCGGAAGAGTACATGGGCGAAGTGATGGCCGATCTGAGCCAGCGCCGGGGGCGGGTTCTCGGGATGGATTCAGATGGGCATTGGCAGGAAGTGAAAGCCCACGTGCCGCTTGCAGAACTCTACAAGTACTCGACGTCTCTGCGGTCCCTGACTCACGGGAAAGGGATGCACACGCGCGAGTTTTCCGGATATGAACCCGTGCCGGCCGATGTTACCCAGAAGGTGGTGGCGGAAGCCGCGACGCGGAAGGCCGAAGCCGGCCGCTGAACAGGAG
>JARFPW010000163.1 GCA_029288095.1 Gemmatimonadota bacterium | reverse complement strand
AGTTCGTTCTTCATTTCGACCACGCTGTGCTGAATTTCCGAGTCATTCGCCTTCGAGCCAATCGTGTTGATTTCACGAAGCAGCTCCTGGCTGAGAAACCCAAGGCGCTTCCCTACGGCCTCCGAACTAGGGGCCGTGAGCAGCTCCTCGAACGCGTCCAGGTGGGCGCTCGCGCGCACCAGTTCCTCCCCCAGGTCCCACTTGTCCGCCAGGAGGGCGATTTCGCGGGCCACGCGATCGTCATCCAGTTCCGGTCGCTCAGTCAGCTCGGCGACGGCCGCGCGCAGCCGGTCACGCTCCCGATCGAGTCGCTCCGGTGATCGCCGCTCGACTTCGGCGAGTCGCTCCCGGATCGCAGACAGTCGCGTCCTCAAGTCCTGGCCGAGGCGCTCGCCCTCCTGCTCCCGCATCTCCACGAGCTGGCTGATAGCGTCGCTTGCCGCCTGCTTGAGACTATCCACCTCAATCAACTCATCCAGCGACTGAGACCGTTCGACGAAGAGCCGATCCGCCCGGGCCAGCAGCGCCAGGTCAACATCCCCCGCAACTCCGAACCGCTCGCCGATCGAGCGGAACGCTGCCAGAAGCGCTTCCACCCGCTGATCGTTGATCTCTATGGTGGATTCACCTGCCGCCGATCCGTCGACCCGCAACGTCACGTCCACGTGGCCACGACGTACCGATGACGATATCAGCTCGCGCAACTCACCCTCGGCGTGCTCCAGGCCTGAGGGAAGCCGCAGATTCAGCTTCAGGTGCCGGGAGTTCACGGACCGCAGTTCTAGACTGGCTTCCGCGGAACCCACGGGCAGAGAGGCTGCACCGAAACCCGTCATGCTCCGTATCATACAGGGCCCTGAGTATACGGTTGAAGAGCGAGCCCTGCGAACCTCTTTGAGCCAGTCAATCGAGGAACTCCCAGCGCAGCCCGAGCGCAGATCGACGGATCGGGAAGTTGAACGCCGCGAGATCCTGCTGGGCCGAGCCCGCCACGTTGTCGAACCTCCAGAAGATGACGACGCCCACGATGCGGATGCCGAGATCAAAGTCCCAGCTCGTGCGCGACGGTACCGCTATCGGGTCGAAGCTGGTGCCTCCCGGAACCGGCGGCGTCAGCCACGGATCGCGGCGGTCGATGCCGATGCTGAGACGGACTTCGAGGTCATCCTCCAGAAACGAATCATGGATGTACAGCTCTCCACGGATCGTATTCGTCGGAACGAAGAAGGGCGTGCGCGGCGTGTCGACCTGGTTTCGTCGGTAGAATCCACGAATCCTGACGGGACCCAGGTCGTCGATCAGCCAGTTCATCGGCAGCACGGGACCGTCGACAAAGAGTTCGAGGCCGGTAAGATGAACTTGCGGCCGGAAACTGCCGGCGACGTCGAACCCGGTGCCGAAGCTGAGTTGCCGGTCTACTCGCTGGTGGTCGACCCGGCCTGCCAGGGTGAACCCACCGACGGGCAGTTCGACGCGTCCCGCAATCGCCTGGAACTTCGCCGAGTCGGCGTGCACTCCATCTGTTCCCACGAACGGCGCCCCCCGAACACCGGCGCTTCCCTCACCCGTGACGCGAAGACCGGCGAACGGGAGATCGAGGCCGACAGCCAGGCGCCCTTCCCGCGCGTCAAAATCCTCCCAGGACGACGAGGCGCCACTGGCCGCCACCGAGAGCCAGGGCAGCACGCTGGCTCCAGCCGACAGCTCGAACCTCGTAGATGGCAGGGCCGCGTGGTCCGCCGCACGCCCGGCGATCCGTGCCCACGTCCGATCCCAGGTTCCCCGGACCTCGAGCCCCCCCTCAGCCGCCTGCGCACGCCTGTCGGACGTCCCAAGCTGGGAGTTCGCATCGACCTCGCGCGTCGATTGGCCCATCCACCCCGAGGCCTGCAGATGTTCGGACACACCGAGGCGTCCGCCCAACACGATCCGCCGATGGCGTCCCACATCCGAGTTCGCCGACCGGTCGAACGATCCGCCCGCATACTGCAGTTCCAGACCGGATTCGCCTTCCCCCGGAGCCCACGACACGCTCCCCCAGAAGGACTGCAGGTCGGTTGGCAGCACTCCTCCGACATTGATCAGGTCGAACGCGGTCGCAATCGCAAAGTCGGAGGCAAACCCGTTGACGAACGCAAGACGCAGTCCCTCCAGACCGGGCTCCCCCGTGCCTGCCTCGACCCGGGAGTACGCCCGCGGTGTAGTCCGGCGAAGCGTCGTCAGGTCGACTTCGACACCCGCCGCTCCGCGGCGCACCGACACCCGATCGACTGCCGCCAGCGAGATCTGGGACATGTCCGTCTGGGAGCCCAGCATCGGCAGGACAGGTCGCCCATCGACCCGAACCTCGAGGGCGCCCGGCCCGAACAGCCCGTCGAGAAGGTGGTGCGGCCCCCCGAAAAAATCCGCTCGCAGCAGCGTGACGCCCGGGGTCATTTCCTCCACGAGCTCCGACAGCGAGGTGGCGTTTGAACGCCTGATCCGCTCACGGTCCCACGTCACGACGTCTCCGCCTGCGGGCTCCAGGGGAAGAGGGGGAGCCAGCACCGCGAACCTGCCGTCTTCAGCTGAATCGGCCAGGACTCCAACCAGATCTCCGGGCAGTTCACCAACCAACGTGTCACCGACAACCGCCGTATCCGCCACGGCGGCTGAGTCGCCCGGAACGTCTTCCTGGGCAGCCGCGGCACCCGGGATCAGAAGCGTGGCCCCGACGGCCGCAACGACAAGGCCGGGTTTCAGAACGACCATCCGCTGCCGTCAGCCCCGCATGTTGTGGATGATCCGGTCGGCGAATTCGGATGTCTTGGCCAGCGTCGCGCCGTCCATCTGCCGCTCGAGGTCGTAAGTGACGACCTTTTCCTCCACTGTCCGCGTAATCGCGTCGACGACGACCGCCGCCGCCTCGCCCCAACCCATATACTCGAACATCATGACACCCGAGAGGATCAGTGACGTGGGGTTCACCTTGTCCAGACCCGCGTACTTGGGTGCAGTGCCGTGCGTGGCCTCGAACAGCGCCGCCTCATCTCCGATGTTCCCTCCGGGAGCCATGCCGAGCCCACCAACCTGGGCGGCACACGCATCCGACAGGTAATCCCCGTTCAGGTTGGGTAGCGCGATGTAATCGTACTCGGCGGGTCTCAGCAGGATCTGCTGAAACATCGCGTCAGCGATCCGGTCCTTTATGACCAGCTTGCCTTCAGGACGCTGGCCATCGAAGGCGCTCCACAGCTCCGTCTCGGTAATCGGCCGGTCGCAGAATTCCTCTCGGGCGACCTCGTATCCCCATTCCATGAACGCGCCCTCGGTGTACGTCATGATGTTGCCCTTGTGGCCGAGCGTGACGGATTAGACACCCGCGTTGAGCGCTT
>JARFPW010000123.1 GCA_029288095.1 Gemmatimonadota bacterium | reverse complement strand
AGCGAGCGATGCGGCCAGCGCCGGACACTGCACCAGGAACTTCCCGTCCTTGAGGGCTGACAGGTCGGGCGTAATCGCCGAGACGAGGGAAGAGCACTGTGGGTCCGCCTCGTCTATGATCGGATTCTGGCCGGACCGGATCGGCACGAACAGCAACTGGACCGAGTAGCCGAGAACCGCAATCACGGCAGCGGCTCCCAACAGACGCCAACGGAGCAGCGTACGAACGCTGTGAAAGACGAGGAATACCCCGAGGGCGAGAATCGGAAGCACCGACATCTGATGATTCGTGGCTCCGAGGCCCAGCAGGAAGCACACGAGCAGGAAGATCCGATCGCCGCGCCAGGTTTCGCTGTGATCCTCCCAGACCATCGCCAGGTAGGTGATCACGGCGACGAACATCAGCGAGACGGTATAGACTTTCTCGTTGACGTTTGACTGCGCCCAGACGGTGTAGGCGGTTCCGCCGACCAGCACGGCGACGAATGCGGCGACGACCGCAACCGTCCGGTTCTCGGCGAAGTGGGACCATACGCGCATTACGGCAAGAAACCAGAACGCCGCCGCGGCCGCTGACGCCGTGGCGGCAAGCAGGTTGATTCGGGCTGCCACCTCTATGCCGGTCCAGGACGTGAGCACGAGCCAGGCCCGGCCGATGATCACGAACAGCGGATTGCCGGGAGGATGTGGGAGACCGAGGATCTGTGCGGTGGCGATGTACTCCGAGGTGTCCCACCAGGCCGTCGTGGGCGCCAGGGTGAGCACGTAGAGAATCCAGACGGCGCCTGCGGCGACCAGCGACCATCCCCACACCGGGAGTGCACCAACTCGCTGTCGCTCTATACCTCTCATGTGCTCCGCCGTGGCTCCTGTTCAGGTCCCGTCAAAAGGCCGCGGAACCTAACCAGCCGCGGGACTCAGGGCCAAGCACGCGCCGAGACGACGCTCACCCGGTCAGCCTCAACGTGAACGCCGTCCAGTATCAGGGCGGGCTCCGCGGCGAGGCCGTTGCCCACCTCGATTGCTATCTGGTGCGTCCCCTCCGGTAACGACAGCCGCACGATGTGCAGGTTGGACGGAAGCAGCGTCCAGGATCGGGTGTCAGCCCGCTCAAGCAGGGCCGTGACGGCGTTTCCAAGCACCTGTGCAACTTCGGAGTCTTCCGCCACCGCGTCGACGACGGCGTACTTTACGGCGGCACGCGCCACCGACTTGATGAGGATGCCGGCCGCCCGGGAGTTAAAATCGCTGATCGCCGCGCCCGACAGGTCCGCTGCAAGCATCGCCTCCGCTCCGACATCGGCCATCGTCACCGATTCGACATCGCGATCGGCGAAGGTCGTGGGCGTTGACGTGGCGAACGCGTGCACGACGCCCACGGGGACCGCATCGATCGACCGGTGCATGACCGGCCAGGCGACACGCAACAGGTATGCGACGTCGTTGCCGTCATCATCGCCCTTGTCGCGCTTCCTCCGGGGACGGCGGCAATCGTCGGCGGCTGTGGAGAGCCCGAAGGACTGGTATGCACTCGCGAGTCGGGTTCGCGACAAACAGGACGCGGCATGGTACCGGGCACGGTCTGAGCCGGACCGCAGGTACCGCGCATCGTCAGCGTTGAGAAGCAGATTCACGGATTGCTCGACCCTATTTGCCACGAAGCCGGATTCGAGAAGTAGCACGACGTCACCCGTGCCGGCGCGTGACCCCGTGCGAGAGCCTTCCTGTTCGAGCCCGGCGTACCTGTAGGCGACGTCGGCGTCGTTTTGCTCTCCCGCGGCCTCGAACACCGCTCCCGCGAAGTAGCGGAGCGTCCGATACACGTCGAATTCGTCAGCCCCGAGATCCCGCTCGCTCATCTCGTCCAGCAGACGGCTCAGGCGACGGGCTTCCACGGCCGCCTCGTCGAATTCGTCGAGGGATAGATAGCTGAGGGCGCCATACACGTGGATCATCGGACGTTCGAACCGACTGGGGGTCCAGGCGAGCACCCGATCGCTGCTCAGCAGCGAGAGCGCGGCCTTGGAAACGCTCTTCGTGAACCGATCTTCGATCTCGATGTCGACGGCTTGCAGACGGGAGTTGCTGGATTCGTAGTAGCCGGCATAGTGCTCGACGAGGGCGAAGTTCAGAGCTGCCAGCAGGTCGTCCCCCGCATCGCCTGCATCAGCTTCGGCCAGGTCGAGGGCGTCTTCGAACCTCGACTGCCTGACCAGGCGGCGGAGATCCCCATCATACACAGACAGCCCGTCGGGCCCCCTCGTGCGGGGCCCGAGCAGGCCGCAGCCCGCGACGGCCAGGCACAAGACGAGTGCAGCGGCCCGGCGAAACACGGTGTTACCGGCTGCGTTCGAGTACTACGATTCGCTGCTGGGCCAGTGCGATCGCCTCGGCCAACTTTGCGTCCGCATCACCCTGGGCCTCGATCCGCTCGAGATCCAGCCGATGCAGGAATAGCTCGTACTGCACCTGCGCCTCAATCGACCGGAGGGCCTTGTCGAGTACGGTCGCTATCCGGTAGTCCACCAGCGGGTCATCGGGGGCGAGAACGCTGGCCCGATCATAACGATCCAGTGCGGCGTCGAGCTCGCCCACCGCCGCCAGGCGGTCACCTTCCTGAATCAGGGTCTCCGCCATGGCGGCGGCCCGGCCCTCGGTAGAAGCCTGCGCCGGCGAGTTCACGACCCGCATACCCTGCGATTCCCGATATCCGTAACGCGCCACCGCGTTATCGGCCAACTGCACCATCGCCAGGTTGCCGACGGCGTCGGACGGAGCCATGTGAGCATCCCGAGGCGTCATGACGACCGACGACCCAGCTCTCCGCACGGACCAGGCCCGCTCGGTAGTTCCGGTCGCAGCCATCACCTGAGCCTCGTTCATGCCCAGCCAGACCTCCCGTCGGACCACGGCGTCGCAGACTTGCGGCGCGCAGTCCGCCAGAGCCTCCGCTTCGATCGCCGCGCGTTCGTCCGCCGCACGTGCTCGGTCCACTTCGGCACGATCCGCCGTCTCGTAGACGGTTATGGTGCCATCGTCGACGCGATCACCGTTGACGAGGATCGGCTCCTCGTCGATATGCTTGGTGGCACAGGCGCCCAGCACGACGAGGGCCGCGAGCAGCGCGCTGGATCGTAGAAAACGAATCGGGCCCGTTGTTGACGTGTTCATGAGTGTTCTCCGTCAGAGTCCGAGCGGCGGGCGCTCGATGTACTTCTTGATTTTGTGTTGTCCGGCCCACACGACGACGTTGCTTTCGAGATCCACCAGACGGGCATCGACCTGGTAGAAGACGATCTTCTCGCTCCGCGAACCAACGCGGCGAGACGTCTCCTGGTCTTCGATCGACTGGATCTCACCCTGCAGGATGTATCGAGCTCCCAGCTCCTGGCCGAGGCTCGCGCGGGTATCTGACCTGGCGTTGTCCTGCTGGTCATAGCGCTCGTCGCGCAGCTCGGCGCGCTCGTCCCCTCCTGCCACCAGGGTAACGGCACCGCTGTTCACGAACGCACGCTCCAGATCACCCACGAACGTGCCGACCGGAATGTGCTCGTTCGATCTGTTACGAAAAGTGCCGACGATCACGGGTGGCGCTTCCCCGCCCTGTGCATCTCCATATCTGGCGATCCACTGGCCGGTGAGGCTCTGGTAGATGAGTTCGTCGGCGACGAGACGCGAATCCGTGTCGTTCCACCGACCTGACAGATCGGTGACGCTCGCCGGATCAATGCGACTCACGTTGGTTTTCGAGCAAGCCGCCACCGAAAGTGCGATCAGCGGCAGGGCCAGCAACATGCGCCCTGAGACCTGGAACCTCATGGTAGCCCCCGGAATGTTAGTCTGTCGGCCCGGTTCCATCATCGGAAACGGGTCGGCCGAGCCCCCTCGACTGCAAGGTTCGTGCTGTGGGAGTTCTACACGACGACATCGGTTCGGGATCCCGCCGCCCCATCGAAAGTTGACAGGCCGGTGGAGAGCCGGAACACTCCGCCATGAGCTCCCTCCAGATGAAAGACCGGATACGAGCCGAAATCGTCACTCCGGAGGCGAAGCGGGACTACGTGCAGGGGTTGTTCGGGCGGATCGCGGACCGCTACGACCTGACCAACGACCTCATGTCTGCCGGCCTCCATCGCCGCTGGAAGCGGCTTGCAGTGAACATGGCGCAGATCGGCGATGGCCATGTCGTCCTGGACCTGGCTGCCGGGACGGGAGACCTCTCGCTGATCGTGGGCGCGGGTTCGACCGAGGGGTATGAGCCCAGCCTGGTCGTCGCAGCGGATCTGACCGTGCCGATGATGCAGCGTGGAAGGGAGCGAAGCGGGGCCGCGGCCGTTCGCTGGCTGGCCTGTGATGCGATGGACCTACCGTTTCCGGAGGCTAGCGTAGATCGGTGCCTGGTCGGATACGGACTCAGGAATTTCCCGGATCTCGGTCAGTGTCTCCGGGAACTGAGGAGGGTGCTGAAACCGGGTGGAAGGCTGGTGACGCTGGATTTCGGCCGGGCCGAGCCACAATGGCTCGACCGGGCGTACCTGAGGTATCTCGAGGCTTCGGGGTCCGTAGCGGGTTGGATCATGCACCGCGACATCGAGTCGTATCGCTACATCGCCGAGTCGCTTCGGACCTATCCTGCCCAGCGCGCTGTGGCGACCCTGATGCAGTACGCGGGGTTCGTGCGCTGCGGCTCGCTGGATCTCATGTTCGGGACGATGGCAATCAACTTCGGCGATGTCCCGAACTGATCAGTCTTCCTTCTGCTTCCAGATCGTAAGCTGTCGCTGGCCGGTTTCACTGCCCTCGAGTCGCGCCGTCAGCGTGTCGCCGTCCTGGAGGTTCAAATCATCCCGCATGTCCTGCGGAATAGTGATTCGACCGCCGCTGCCGACGTTGACGGTCGAGTAGTACATCACACGAAAAATCGCCATCCTTGGCTCCTGAAGAGTGGGGTTCCCTGTAAAGGCCTGCGTGAGGACGCCGCAGAAGTACCGGTCCGGGTCGGGCACATTAATTGGCAATATAGCACGATTTGGCACGCCGGAGGAAATCGGAGACCGCCTTGCCGCGGACTTCGCCGGGGGCGATCATCCCGCCCCGCATGCCCGATACCCGTCTGGGAGGCCGAATGACAGGGCCGAAACTGACAGATCCGGTGGTCCGCATGGAAGGCGTCAACAAGGCTTTCGGTGCGAATCATGCCGTGCGGGACCTTGATTTCGAATTGCCCAGGGGTACGGTGTGCGGCCTTCTCGGACCCAACGGAGCGGGCAAAACGACCGCAATTCGGATCATCCTCGACATTCTGGGCCCTGACTCGGGCACCATTGCTGTATTCGGCGAGAGCGTCACCCCGGAAGTGCGGGATCGCATCGGCTATCTCCCGGAGGAGAGGGGGATGTACCAGAAGATGCGAGTAGCCGAACATCTCGCGTTCTTCGGCGAGATCAAGGGGATGCGCCACGGCGACGCGATGCGTGAGGCCGGAAAGTGGCTGGACAGACTGGGGTTGGCCGACCGGGCGGACGACAGGGTCGAGAATCTGTCGAAGGGAATGCAGCAGAAGGTCCAGTTCATCGCCACTGTTTTGCATGGACCGGATCTGTTGATCCTGGATGAGCCGTTCAGCGGGCTGGATCCGATCAATGCCGACCTGATGCGCGAGATCGTGGTCGAGAGAAAGTCGGAGGGGGCGACAGTCCTGTTCTCGACCCACATGATCGACGACGCCGAGCGGATTTGCGATCGCGTGTGCATGATCTCGGGGGCCCGAAAGGTCCTCGACGGGACGCTCGCCGAGGTGAAGGGGTTGAGCGGGCGCCAGGACGTGGTCATCGAATGCGAGGGGGCCCGGACGTTTCTGGGACACGAGACCGTAGCGTCCGCCACCGACCACGGTAGACGAATCGAGGTTCGGTTGCGGGAAGGCGCGGATCCGCAGGACTTGCTGAGAGCAGCAATTGAGTCCGGCACCCGCATCGATCGCTTCGAGATCGCGGACCCCTCGTTGCGGGAGATCTTCCTCGAACATGCGGGAGCCCGGTGATCGGCCGTCGAACCTGGACTCTGATCCGACGGGAGTACGTGCAGAGGGTCCGTAACAAGTGGTTCCTGTTCGCCACTTTCTCGGTTCCGATCCTCATGCTCGCAGCCACTCTCCTGCCAGGCTTTCTCGCCGGACGCAGCCAGGCTCGAGCGATGGTGCTGGCAGTGGTGGATCGCACCCACAGCGGCCTGGAAATGCGGCTCTCGGATCTGCTCGTCCGCGACAGCATCCTCGTCAGGTCCTTCCAGCCTGACGCTTCCGTCGAAGACCTGCAGTCCCTGCGAGCGGCGCTCGGGACCGACGAGACGGAGATAGCCGTCAAGGCAGACGCCTATCTCGTGATTCCCGAGAACATCGGGTCGGGCGGCGAACCAGGGCTCGTCGAGCTACGGGATCTGGGGGGACGAATCCGCCGAATCCGGGCGGCAACGCAGGACGTCGTCCAGTGGCACCGGTTGCGTCAGGCGGGGCTGGAGTCGGTTGATGCGTCCGAGGCGCTGGCCCCCGTTACCCTCCGGGTCCAGGCGTTCGACCCTGCCGGAACACGTAGTGAGATCTTTCAGGTCATCGGATTCATATTCGCGATGATGCTGTACGTGATGTTTCTCGTATACGGGCAAATGGTCGCCCGCGGAGTACTCGAGGAGAAGACGTCCGACATCGTCGAGATCCTGGTGTCATCGGTACGCCCTCGTGAGATGATGCTCGGCAAGATCGTCGGCATCGGAGCCGTAGGCCTCACGCAGGTAGGGATATGGGCCGTCGTCGGCGCGACGCTGTCCCGGTTCGGACTGGGGGGTCAGCTGGGCGAGCTGATCGGTCTCGGAATGGACCTCGCCGGGTTTGCCTTCCCCTGGAGCATCCTGCTGTTCGGCTTCCTGTATTTCGTGCTCGGCTACTTGATGTACTCGGCGATGTTCGCGGGTGCCGGTGCCATGCTGACGAGTGAACAGGACATCCAGCAGGTACTGATCCCGGTGATGATGCCGATCATCGTACCGATCATCATCATGCCGGCCGTCGTAGACGCGCCGGATGCGATGTGGGTCCAGGTGCTGTCGATGATCCCCGTGTTCAGTCCCATTCTCATGCCGGTTCGAATATCGGTCATGTCGGTTCCCCTGTGGCAGAACCTGGCGGCGATCGGTTTCCTGGTGCTCGCGATCTGGGCCATGGCGTGGGTGGCCGGCCGTATCTATCGGGTGGGTATCCTGATGAAGGGAAAGCCGCCCACACTTCCACAGCTCGCTCGCTGGATCCGGCACGGCTGATGTTCACACGATTGAGCCAGCGCATGGCACGCGTCGTTCTGGGCGGCATGCCTCTCCTGGTGAGCCTGGTCATCGGTGGCTGCCAGTCGGACGGCTCGGCGCGAGTCGTCCGCGTCGCCTCCACCACATCGCTGTACGATACCGGATTACTGGATGAACTCGTGGCGGCGTTCTCCGAGGAGCGCCCCGAGTATTCCGTTCAGGTCGTCGCCGTCGGCACCGGCCAGGCCCTCTCTCTGGGTGAGCGACGGGATGCAGACCTGGTGTTCGTGCACGCACCGGAGCGTGAGGAGCAGTTCGTAGCATCCGGCCACGGGCAGCGCAGAACCACGCTCATGCGCAACGACTTCGTCATCGCCGGGCCGGAAACGGACCCGGTTCGTGTGTCGGAGGCTGAGGACAGCGCGGACGCTCTGCGCCGGATTATCTCCGCGGGTGCCCGCTTCGCGTCACGGGGCGACGACTCGGGCACACACATCCGGGAACGCTTTCTCTGGGACGAAGCGGGTGGCCGTCCCCAGGCTGACTGGTACCTGGAGGTCGGCCAGGGAATGGGTGCAACATTGATGTTCGCCGCCGAACGGCGGGCGTACGCGCTTACCGATCGGGCCACGCTCATGGTGCTCCAGGCGAACGGGCTGGACCTGGTGGAACTCCACTCCGGCGGGGAGCACCTCGAGAACGTCTACTCGCTCATCCCTGTCGCCGACGCCGAAGAAGCGGCCGGGGCGTCAGCGTTTGAGGCCTGGATGTTGTCGGATGCAGCAGCGGCGATTATCCGGACGTTCGGTGAGGAGCGCTACGGGCGACCTCTGTTCGCGGTGATCGGCGAATGAATCCGTTCGCGGAGGCGTTGCAGCTGCTGACCAGTGGCGACCCGTACGTCATGGCTGTCGTCGTCCGTTCCCTGGCGATTTCGGGCTCGGCTCTCGTACTCGCGACAGCCGTCGGCCTGCCCATTGGAGCCTTGATCGGGCTGTCCAGCTTCCGGCTGCGGGTCCCCACGATCGCGATCGTGAACACCGGCCTCGCCCTTCCACCGGTCGTCGCCGGACTGGCGGTCTACCTCCTCCTGTCCCGCTCCGGGCCGCTGGGCAACCTGGAACTGCTGTTCACACCCGTGGCC
>JARFPW010000097.1 GCA_029288095.1 Gemmatimonadota bacterium | reverse complement strand
GGGCTCTCGCGACCCGGGATTCCAGCCGTGCCCGACCGCTGTTCGAGCGGATCCTGCGAAGGGATCCTGCGAATCTTCCGGTTCGGCTCAACCTGGCGGAAGCCTACCTGGTGGGTGGCGGGATCGATGCCGCGATCGGCCACGTCGAATACCTGCGGCAGTTGCTTCCACGCGGCGACGCCGAAGCGAAACTGGAGCTGGAACAGGCGCTGCGGGCGTCACGCGCCGGTGAGGTCGAGACGGCGCTCACGCGCGTGCGGACCCTCCACAACCTTCTGCGCGTGGATCCAATGTACGGAACCGGTCTGCGGCGCCTTGCCGCCGGACAGGCCGAAGCCGCGCTTCCGTTGCGGCGGTTCCGAAGTTTGACGTTGTCCGAGGAAGCTGCTGACGAGGTATGGAGGGACGTACGCTTCGCCCCCATCGATTCACTGAGCGAGGTCGACCGTCCGGTTCTCACCGACTTCGACGGAGACGGAGACGCGGATATCGTGGTTCGCGGGACGGCGGGTCTCGTGTGCATCCGAAATGACGGGGGTGTCCTGCGGGCACTCGGGAGTTGTGTAGCCACCGGTTCTGTGCCGGGCCGGCCTGTCGCCGCAGCCGATATCGACGGGGACGCTCGGGCCGACCTGGTCTCCGTCGGACCTGGCGGTCTCGAGGTGCTCTACCGCACGGACAGCCTGTACGCGGCACCGGCTCCTTTGGACCCGGGAGCGCGCGGGACGAACATCACCAGCGTCCTTCCCCTGGACGCGGATCACGATGGCGATCTGGATCTTCTCGTGGGAGGAGCCGGTCCCGCCCGGCTCTACCGACAGACTCAGGTTCGGGCGTTTGAGGAAGTTGCGCCGGACGTTGGCCTCGCCGCCCTCACCGACGTGCTGAAGTGGGGCTTCGGGGACTTCGATCGAGACGGGGACACGGATCTGGTAGCGATTGCGGGGAACGTCGTCCGGGTGGCGTCCAACCTTCGCCAGGGTAACTACGACGTGGGGCCGGCGCTCCAGGGCGTCGAGTCACCGGCTTCCGTGCTCGTTTCCGATGTCAATGCAGATGGGGAGTTCGACCTGCTCGTGGCGGGCGCGAGAGGCGTGCGCGTCGCCATGAACGAGGGGGGCGTATTCTCCCCGTTCGGGGCGGCGACCGGGACAGCCCCGGAAGCTCCCGCGCGGGCTATGGTTCCGTTTGACTTCGACAATGACGGACGGCGCGACCTGCTGGTTGTTTCCGGCGGCGATCAGGACGTGAGTATCAGTGCTTTCAGGGGAGTTGGCGGCGGTGGCTTCGAGGCTGCGCCCGACGCCCTGCCTGCGGCCATGTCGGCAGGGTCCGCCGTAGCGACCGACCTCGACGGAGACGGAGATCAGGATCTCATCGCAGCCCGGGCCGGCGGGCTCCTCGTGCTCAGGAACGAAGGTGGGAACGCGAACCACCACATCAGCGTCCAGCTGCTCGGTCTCGCCGACGGAAGCGGTAAGGTGAACCGCCTCGGAGTGGGTTCGCGGATCGACCTCACGGCCGGAGATCTGCGAATTGCTCGAGTGGTATCGAGTGAGATCGAGCACTTCGGACTGGGACCCCGATCCGAAGCGGACGTACTCAGGATCGAATGGACGAACGGGGTCCCTCAGAACGTGATCCGTCCGCCGGTGGACGCCTTGCTGGTGGAGACGCAGGTACTCAAGGGGTCATGTGGGTTCCTCTATGTCTGGACGGGCGATGGCTTCGAGTTCGTTACGGACATGATGTGGAAGAGCGCCCTGGGTATGCCTCTCGGGATCATGGCGGGTGAGACGCTGTACGCGCCGCCCGCTCCATCCCTGGAGTACGTGCGAATTCCGCCGGGGATGCTGGTGGAACGTGATGGCGTCTACGAGATCCGCATCACCGAAGAGCTCTGGGAGGTCGGCTATCTGGACGAGGTGGCGCTGTACGCCGTCGATCATCCGGCCGGGACGGACGTTTACGTGAACGAGATGTTCAGTACGCCGGACGTTGCGAACAGGGGATTGTACACGGTGACGACGCCTCGCCGACCGGAAACGGCAGTTACCGAATCGGGTCTCGACGTCCTGGACCTGCTGGCGTCACGCGACTTCCGTTTCGTGGGTGGGTTTGAACCGGGCCCCTACCAGGGCACGACCCGACTGCACGATCTCGTGCTCGGCCTCGAGGCAGCTGCCGGAGTGCCGACGCAGCTGTTCCTCGCGGGGTGGCTGTTTCCGACCGACGCCAGCATCAACGTCGCGATCGGCCAATCCGGAGAGAGCCTCGTCGTGCCGCCCTACCTGGAAGTGCCCGACGGTCGCGGGGGCTGGACCCGCCTGGACGCGGATATCGCGTTTCCCACGGGGAAGAACAAGACGGTCATCGTGAATCTCCCGGAAGGTGTCCCCGCAGACGATCCGAGGATCCGCCTCCGGACGACGATGGAGATCTATTGGGACCAGGTGTTCTATCAACCATCCGCCCCTGACGTGGAGGACGTCTCGCGGGCACGCCGACTGGAGCCGATCCGGGCAGAGTTGGACGTGCGCGGCTTCTCAAGGGTGTACCGTCGGGGCGGGCGGTACGGGCCGCACTGGTTCGACTACTCGGAGTTGCAGGTAGACAGTCCCTGGCGCCCGCTGCCAGGTGCGTACACTCGCGTCGGCGACGTCCTTTCGTTGCTCAAGGCCGCTGACGACCAGTACGTCGTATTCGGCGCGGGCGACGAGATGGCGATTGATTTCGAAGCGCTGACTCCTCCCGCGGCGGGGACATCCCGGACGTTCTTCCTGTACAGCGATGCCTTTCTCAAGGACGCCGATCTCAACACCCTCGGTGGGCAGACGGTGGAGCCGTTCCCGGTGCACGGGCAGGTCGACTACCCGGAGGGGGTGCCGGTGGGGGATCGTGGGCACGCTGAGTTCGTCGAGCGCTTTCAGACCCGGGTTGTGGACTAGTCCGGGGTCACTCGCGGTACGGTTGGCCTCGATCATACAGGGCAGTCCGCTCACGCAGGGCACCGGCGAACGCGGTGTCTCCGAGCTGGGCTGCCAGGCTCTGGGCGCGCCGTCCGGCCGCCACGGCGTTCTCGAACGCTCCATACTCGGCGTACGCGGCCGCGAGCACATCGAGACTGGCCGGCTCCAGGTAGCCTTCGATTTCGTTAACGGTCTCGGCGAGGACGACGGCCCTCCGCCCGTCCCGAAGAGACGTAGATCGGTCCGTCGCCATTATCCATGCCAGCCGGATCGCGATCCTCGGGTCGAACTGTGCGCGCGCGAGCCCCGCTGAATAGGCGACCCGCGCCGCGTCCGCCCGCCCGACCGCATGCTCGAACATTCCCAGGTTCAGGTATGCTTGCGCGGCAGTCGTGTCGAACTCGACAGCCTGGCGGGCCGCAGACAGGCCGGTCTCACGCTCACCCCCGAGGAACAGGCTCGACGCCAGGTTGATAGCGGCGTCCGACATCTCCGGCCGAAGCTCGAGCGCCCGGCGGTGAGCCGCCGCAGCCGTTTCATAGTCACCGGCAGCCTGGTGTGCGGTCCCTAGCTGGTTCCAGGTGTGCGCGTCGTCGGGATTCGCCTCGATCGCCTGTTCGAATTCAGCGACGGCTTCCAGGGGCTCGCCGGCGGCGAGCCGACCCTGCCCCCTGAGGATGTACCAGCGCGAGCTGACTCCCTCTGCGTAGAGCGCTGCCAGAACGGGATCTTCGGTCGCGGGCTCGTCGCGAAACACGGTCGATCTCAAGCGAGCGAGTTCCGCTTGTTCCTCGAATCCGAGCCGCCTGTAGACCTCGGACAACTGCGCGTGCAGCTCTCCGACCCGTGGCGCCTCGGTCACCGCCGCTTCGAGCAAAGCCCGGGATCCTTCGAGATCGCCCGTGGCGAGGGCGGCGCGGGCGAGGGTCAACCGGGCCTCGACTGGCGCCGCGGACAGGGGCAGCCTGTCGTCCAACAACTCCACGACTTGCTCCGGCTTGCCCTGGTTCAGTTGCCAGGCTGCCTCGCGCAACCGAAGTGCCACATAGTCGGGGCGCAGCCGGCGAGCCTGCTCGAACAGTCCTCCCGCCTCGAGGTCGCCTCGATCGCCCAGCAGGGTGGCCGGAAGGTAAGCATACGCAAACGTACCGGGCCGCAACGCTCGGGCCACGCCGTACGCTTCGACGGCTGCGTCGGGATAGCCGTGAGCGTGCAGGCTGAGTGCGAGTAGTCCCCAGGCTTGCGCGGAGTCGGGATTGGACGCGACCACCGCTCGCAGCTCACCCAGCCTCCGGGCCACTTTCGTCTCGGCTGCTGTGGTGTCGAACTCGGGAACGCGCACTTCGGGGCCGCGGTCGCAGGTGAGTACGGCGAGAACGACGAACGGCATGACAAGGCGCCCGCTCATCGCTCGGTTCCCGATCCCCGCGACACCTCGAGCCACTGATCCGCGGGGCCGCCTTCGAATATCTCCGCGGAGCCGCCCGGCCACCTGACCTCCACGCTATCGACCGAAGGCCTGGTCCCGAGGCCGAACAGCACTCGGGGATCGTTGCTCGACATGAAACCGTAGCCGGGGTTTGCCCAGCGCGTCGCGGTGCGCCCATTCCACCATATCGTGACTCGGGAGCCGATCATGTCCCGACCGCCGAGCTCCGGATCAACCACCCGAAACCCGATCCAGTGACCCGGCGGAGCCCGGCTTCCCGCGACACGCAGTTCGCGTCCCGTCTCCATGATCACGGCCTCGATCGCGCCGTCGTTGTCGACATCGCCGAGGGCGAGGCCTCGGCTCATTCCCGGACGATCGCGCAACACGGGATGCTCGGCGGACGCGTCGCGATACAGCCCGTGCCCATCATTGATGAACAGGGAATTGGGCTCTGCGTAGTCGGCGAAGAACCCCTCAGGTGCGCCGGCCGCAGTGGGTCCCCTGTTGATGCGGCCGTTGGCCACCAGGATATCCAGATCCCCGTCGTTCTCGAGATCGAACATTCCCGTGCCGAAACCCGTGTACGGAATGCTCGCCGCCTGGAGCCCGCGCCGAACGGTCTCATCCACGAAGCTCCCGTCTCCGGCATTCCGGTAGAGAGTGTTGCTCTCGCCGCCGAGGTGCGTCAGGAACAGGTCGACGGCTCCGTCCGCATCGACGTCGCCGATGGCGATTCCCATGCCGGCTTCCGCGACCCCGGAGGCGTTTACCGCGACGCCACTTCGAACCGCTACTTCCTCGAAGGTGCCATCCCCGAGATTGCGCCACAGGAAGTTCGGCTCGCCGTCGTTGGCGACGTAGATGTCGAGCAGTTGATCACCGTCCAGATCGGCAGCCACCACACCCAACCCCCGTCCGATGCGCGAGCCGATTCCCGAAGACTCGGTAACGTCCTCGAATGCGCCCCCGCCGGTATTTCGGTACAGCCGATCACGAGCGCCGGGGTAGGCCATGGGTCCGCAGTACTCCGCCGAGCCCGAGGGGGCGGGGCAGCTGACGGGCTTGTCCATCGTCACGTAGTTGGCGACGAACAGATCGAGCCAGCCGTCCGCGTCATAATCCAGAAACACCGTCGAAGCGCCCCAGGCGGAATCGATCGGCAACCCCGCCGCGGATGTGACATCGACGAACTTGTCCCCGTCGTTCCGGAACAGCGCA